>JAIYCA010000239.1 GCA_027488265.1 Planctomycetaceae bacterium | reverse complement strand
GGTTTCGATTGGGCGTGCACAGCTTGACGAACTCATTCATGCGGAGCGTTGCGACGACGATCAAGAGTTTCTTGCAACGGCGGTCAGAATCATGTGCGGGCAGTTGGGGGCGAATGCAGCTGTTGCGGTCATCCGCCCACCCTTTGATGGGGGTGCAGCAGTCATCGTTCCGTTCCAATTGGATGCCTCTCTCGCGAGTTCGTTTCTGGGCGACAGTGACAGTCTGTGTGATCGTTTGGCGGGAGATGTTCCCTCGCTTGTTCCGCTGGCGGATGATCGAACCATCGAGGGAACCTTGCTGTGTGGATTGCTTGCGCAATCAGGAATGGTCGCGAGTCTCGTTTATCCACTGCTGCGACATGAATGTGAGTTGATCGGGTCTGTGCGCTTCTTCTTTGAGCCTTCGTCCATTCCGCAGGCAAAGGCTGTGCTCGCGGGGCGGTATGTTCTCTGCAGGATGATGCTCACGCTTGAGCGCATCTGGTTGATGAGGCACTCCGAGTCTACGTCTGCGCAACTGCGTGCAGTGTTCACGGGAGCTCTCGATGCCATGCTGCTTGTGAGCGATCAAGACATTGTGATCTCGGCAAATCCAGCGACGCATCGCATGTTTGGCTACGCACAAGGCAGCATCGTTGGAATGGGGCTTGAGCGCTTACTCCCAGAGTTTGGTCGTGAAGAGTTTGCGCGCACCAGGCGTTTGGCGGATGGGTTTCTTCGAGAGGTCGAGGGAATTCGCCGTGATCGAACACGGTTTCAAGGCGAGTGTTCGGTGAGTCGCGTGGAGTTCGGTGGCGCCCGTGTGCTGATCGTTCGCGATGTCTCTGACCGACGTCTCGCGGAGAATCGTTTGCGCGAGGCTGATCGACTCGCGATGATCGGAACACTCGCGGCTGGGCTCGGCCATGACATGAACAATGTGCTCTTTCCGATTCGCGCACACATCAACGCGCTGGAGCAACTCGGGTCGCGCGCGGGGGTAAATCGGCGACGATCACATATTGTTGAACTTCGAGGTGGTGTTTGCTATCTCCAACACCTCGCGGACTCGCTCCATTATCTCGCGATGGATCCTGAGGCCGATTCCGACGATTCCGCGTCAACGGATATTGGGAATTGGTGGACGCAAACAGGTCCGCTTCTTTCGAAGTCCCTCCATCGATCGGCGACTTTGGAAGTTGTCGTTGCTGAAGGACTGCCGCCTATTGCGACGCCTCCTCATGCGCTAACGCGCGCGATGCTCAACCTTCTGGTGAACGCGCGCGAAGCCATGCCAGCGGCCCGCGCCGCGCGGGATTGCAAGGTCCGAATTGAAGCACGGCTCGCGGAGCAGTCGGATCACGTCAGTGTTGAGGTTCGAGACAACGGCGTCGGGATGACGCCAGAAACGCGACGTCGCGCCTTCGAGCTGTTCTATACGACAAAGCCGCGTGGGCTCGGTACTGGTTTGGGGCTACCACTCGTACGCAGTGTGGTCGATCGTGCCGGTGGAATGCTCGAGATCGACTCGATTCCGAGCGAGGGCACGGTCATCCGCTTGCTCTTCCCGACCGCGGCGATCGCACAAGAAGATGATGCGCCCAAGGCACTTCTGAAAGGCTTAGATGGTCGTACGACCGCGATTGTTGGTGCATTGCTCGCGAAACGCGGTGTTGAAGTGGTGACTGAGATGCCGCCCTCTGACTGCGCGATCTGCGTTGTCGGTGCAGACGCAGTCGATGCGCGCGTCCTTGCGCTTTGGACTCGCGAGAGACCCGCTGGACAGATTGTGGTCGTTGGTCAACTCAATCTCGCAAACATGCCGTTCGAGGTCACAGCGGTCGGTGATTCGCGCGATCTCCACGCGATCGAGTCAGCGTTGGAACAGGCACTCGGATCGTGTTACGTGCCCGCCTCTCACGTGACGACCATGCCATTGGCGGCCTCGCACTTGGTCGCTGCGCAGGACGACGCAATCGTTCCATCGTCGATACCAGTTTCACAAGCATAAATGCGCCAACGCGAGCTCGTGGCTCGTGACGGCGAATCGAACGTTCGGACGCCATGGGTACGGAAAAGCGTCTGACACTGAATGAGAGAAAACGAGTTCAAGAAAGGTCGGTTCACATGCAAGGTTCAACATTCGCGGTGCCGTCATCTCAAGCGGCAGTTCTGGATCGAAACAAGGACGACGCGTCTGGCCTTCGAGTCATCGCGCGGCGTCGCGCTGTGGATGCGCCGCCGTCTCAGACGCTTGTACGCGATGCATCGAAGGCTCCCGTTCGCGTTCTTTGCATCGACGATCACGTCGTGCTCGTCGAAGGCCTCAAGGCACAGTTCGGCATTGATGGACAACTCCGATGTGTTGCGAGCCTCGAGAGCGCAGAACACGCGATCGATGCGGTTGCGGAACATCGCCCCGACGTTGTTGTTTTCGATATCGAAATGCCCGGTCCCGATGTTTTCGAGGTTGCGGATCGCTTGCACCATCTCCATCCCGAAGTTCGCTTCGTATTCTTGAGTGCACACATTCGAGATGGATTCCTTGCCTCGGCGTATCGATGCGGCGGGAGTGGCTACTTCGCGAAGGGTGACGACCTTGAGGAGATCGTCGAGGGATTGAAGCGCGTCGCGCGCTGTGCTGAGGGAACGTTCGTGATGGGGTCGAAAGTGCGCGCGCGTTGCCAGCCGCCGAAAGTGCGTGTGTCGCGGCAGGGGCCGGTCGGCGCGCGTCAAGCCGTGCAGTCCGGACCACCGACGACGCTGCTCGATCTCCTGACACAACGCGAACTCGAAGTACTGCGACTGATCGGAAAGGGACTCTCGCGCGGGGAGATCGGTGAGGAACTTGCCCGCAGTCCGAAGACCGTGGATGGGCATCAAGAGCGCATTATGAAGAAACTGCGCGTTGAGACGCGCGCAGAGTTGATGCGCTTTGCGATTCGCGAAGGACTTGCGCAAGCCTGAGTTCATTGAGCGTGCAGCCGAGTTCTTTGGCGAGCATTGCTGCGGCGGGAAAGAGACTTCATTCAACTGCGGACGCTTCGGAAAGGGCGTCCGCAGTTGTCTTTTGACATTGCGTCTCTAGGCTCTCGCGATGGTGTGCTGCGCCATCGCATACGAACGCGGCGATGCCGCAGAATGGAGCGAGAGATGCGGAAAATCTTGGCCTTTGTTTCGTTGGTTCTGTTCGGCACACTCATTTCGTCGGTCGCTGCACGCGCGGCGGAGAGCAACCCCGTCCACGCGGGTGGTTCACAAGCCGTGACAGAGCAGACGGGTCGCGAGAAAGAGCGCGATCGTGGTCAGACTCAGACGCAAGATCAAACTCCCGAGGAGAGCGAAGATGCGACGAGTGATGACAAGCAGCGTGTTCCGCGTCATGACATCAGCGTTCTTGACGAGGTTCCAGAAGCATGTTGGCAAGCAGTGCGGAGTCAACGCGTGTATTTCGCCCACGGACCGGTTGGCAAAGACCTCTTGATCGGGCTGCACGCGATACTCGACGAACGACCACTCATCGGCTGGAAGATCATTGCGTACGGCGAGGCTCCGACCAGCACGCAGGCAGGTGCATCTGCTGCGCCACCACCCTTTGGAACCCCCGCAATTGTCGAGGGGCCAACGGGTGCGGATGGTGATCCGATGTCCAAGATCGATCGATTTGTTGCGAAGCTGCGTTCGAAAGAGGGCCAAGAGATCAACACCGCGATTCTCCTCCTTTCGGCAGAAGACTTCACGCGTGAGACAAATGTTGAGTCCCTCCATGCACACTATGTCCAAGCGATTCGATCGTTGAAGAGTGAACGCAATGGACTTCGGATTGTGCACAGCACTATTCCCTTGGCCGTACCCGATCATGGTGTCGCAGGACGCATGAAAAAGATGGTCGGACGTGGTGCAGATCATGTGAATGCGCAGCGTGGACGGTTCAACGATTTGCTTCGCGCGGAGTTCGGCCGCGAAGCGATCTTTGACATCGCGCACGCCGAGAGTGAGCGGAGCGATGGCAAGGCTTGCAGCGTGCATGTTGGAAGCGTGCGTTGGCCCGCGCTTGCCCCGGAGCACGCCAACGACCGAGGTCAGCTGAACGATGAGGGGCGCTTCGCTGTGGCGCGTGAATTCGCGATTGCGTTGGTTCGGCCGTGTCTTGAAGCTCGCATGCCGCGCGAGGCTGAGGTGACGGTGGTTCCGAGCACTGGCTCAAGCGACTGATCGCACGCGTGATGATGTTGTCGCGCGAGAGTGTGCAAATGTCATCCATCATCGCGCGCGGTGCGTGTTCCATCCGAATACGCACCGCGCGTTTTTGTGTAAGGCAGGTGGTGTCGTGAGGCACCTCCCTGTGCGCGAGATCTCGTGACCGCGCAATCCTCCCCGTCGAATGTGTGAAACGCGCGGTCTAGCGTGATTGTCCGTCGTGATCACGGCGGTGTCAGGCGCGGCTCACCCCGCCGCGTCGATATCGAGGGAATGTGGGTTTTGGAGACTTCAAGATGTACAAGCAACGCAGTGTCTCATTGGTGGCGCTCGCGGTGGCCGCAGCCGCGTATGCGGGCGATCCCGCACCTTTCACGCAGTGGAAACCGATCGCAACGAGCCGCGAACTCATTCCGGGTACCGAGGTTGCATTTTCGAGTTTCAATCAACCGTCGATCAACCATCACGGTGCTGTGGTGTTTCGTGCACGTGGTCGCGGCCCAGGTGAGCCGATGCGCGGAGTTTTCTTGCGACGGATGGGTGCGGTTGATCAACCTATTGAGGTGATTGCGCTTCGTGGAACCACGGTTCCGGATCCCAACAACACAACGACGCCGCCAGATGGTGGCGGCAAAGGAAAGGGCGGCGGCGAGGGAGGGGTGGGCGGAAACTCTGAGCCGACATTGACGGGCTTCAATGAGTTCCCATCAATCCCGCGCATCGACAAATCGTCTGAAGTGATCGCGACGCGCGGGGTGCATGGCCCGGTGTGGACTTATCCGCTTGAAGATGGCAGTGAAACGCGCGCGGGCACCGCGGGAATCTATGTGGTTCGACGCGGCGAGTTTTTCACAGCCTTTAGTTTGTTGGGTGCGGTGCTTGATCCGAAGACAGGCGATCCAGTGTTCCCGCACTTTTCGGTGCCTGGGATGCCGGAAGGTACGCGCTTTGATCAGTTTCCTGGTTCGCCCGCGATTGCGGACGGTCGATGGGTGCTGACGAAGGGGAACTTCACGGATCCCAGCAACTCGATTGGCAAGACTGGGATTTACGCGCGCGATCTGGACGTTCTCTATGCGCCGCTCCTCCGAATCGCCTCGTCGGACACCATCATCCCAGGTCAAGTTCCGCTCGCGGGAGGTGTGGCCGGAAAGGAACCGATTCGCTTCGGTTCGACGGCGCCTCCGTCTGCAGCGGATGAGTTGGTTGCATTCCTCGGTGTCGACAACGAAGAGTCTCCAACACTCGGGGGGATCTATGTCGCACCGATTGCGAACGATCCTGAGTTGACTCCGATCGTTTCCATCGGTGGTCAGGTCCCCGGCGAGGTAGACGGCGTTGGTTTCACGCGTCTCGGTGAAGCGCTCTCTTTCGATGGACGGTTCATTGCCTTCTGGGGCGGTTGGGGAGACGCGGTGCGCGAGATCCATCTTGACTGTCCGACCGACGGAAACCCAGACATCATCGCGTGGTGCAATCAACAGCATCCGAAGGGCTACGTTGCGGAAGTTCCAGTGGAACAAGGCGTGTTTGTGCACGACCTCTCGAGCGGTGTGACCACGATGGTTGCACGTACCGGCTCGGATAAAGGTGACTTCACAGACTTCGTGTTCTGGGGTTTCAGCGGTCGCGCTCCAGGAACCGGCGGTGGTGGCGAGGGCGGTGGAGAGGGCGGTGGCGTCGCGATTGAGGAAGAAGAAGGCGAACTGGCGCGTTGGCGAAGTGCGACGTTCATCGCTGTCGCGAACGATCGCGATCATGGTGGAACGGGCTCTGGATACCGCGTGGCATTCAAAGCACGTCGAGGCGAAACCGATGGAATCTTCTCGGCATTTGGCCCGACGGATCCCGCGATCGCGGAGTTGATTTCCGTGGGTTCACCCGCATCGATCATCGATGCGGGTGCATCATCGGAGTCGGTCGTCACTGCTGTGGCGATTGAGCGCGAGGCGATGCGCGATGGTTGGATCGTGATCGGCATTTCGACGGAGGATCTGAAGACGAAGGAAGGCGGCGCGGGAGTTTTCGCGCTCGGCCCAAACATCGCAGGAAATGACGCGAATGGCGATGGTCGCGGCGACATTGTTTGGCATCACGGATCCAACGGGCGCATGGCCGCTTGGACCATGAATGGACTTGTGCGCGAATCCTCTGGACTGCTGACCCGCGACGCAGCTCCGGGCACGGAACCGCAGGCACTTGGAGATCTTGATGGTGACCGCCGACTCGACATCGTGTGGCGCGACAGTTCGACGGGTGCGCTCTCTGCGTGGTTCATGAACGGCTTCGCGGTTTCGCAGTCGAGCAAGATCTCAGGGCCGATCGGGTCGCGATGGTCACTCGTCGCGGTCGAGGATCTCAACGACGACGCTCGCGATGATCTCGTTTTCCTGCACGCGGATACTGGTGAGGTACGAGGATGGCTCATGGACGGCGCGACGCGCATCGAGACTGGAATCATGGGAAGCGCAGGCGAGATGGAGTTCCTCGGAGCTGGTGATCTCGATGCTGATGGAACCGCGGATCTCTTGTGGCGCGATGAATCTGGGTTCATTCACGCGTGGTTCATGGAGGGCCTGATCGTGCGCGCAACCGCCGTCGTCTCGACGACGAACGGGATTTCTTCGAATTGGAAAGTCGCACTCGTCGCAGATCTCGACGGCGATCTGCGTTCCGACATCGTTTGGCGACATGAGACGCGTGGCGATGTGGTTGGTTGGTTGATGGCGGGCGCGGTTCGGCGTGCGTCGGCGACGATCGGCACTGAGATCGCGTCACGTTGGCAGATCATCGACTCCTCGGACTTCAACGGTGATGGCCGCGGTGACATCTTGTGGCGTGACACGGTCAGCGGCGATGTCTACGCATGGTTGATGTCGGGACTCACGCGGGGCGAAGGCGGATTTGTGCGTAACGCGTCGAAGAGTTGGTTGATTGTGCGGTGATCGAGTTCGCCATCGGTTGCCGCAACTGACTCATTCACGAGATGGCGCGGCTACCAAGTGCTGGACTTCACTCCGTCAAAGCCCGCCGCCCTGCTGTGATCCACGAGTGTGGTCGCAGCAGGGCGGCGGTGCTGAAGTGCTTCACTGTGCGAACACGCTGGCTTTTTCTGAATTTTGAAGTAGGTTTGCGATCGTGCTGACGACGCGCAAAACGTGGTTTGGTTCTTGTCTCCCCATCGTGCTGTGGTTTGGCGTTGTTGGTTTTATGGTCCTTGACGTGACACGTCGGGCAAACGCGACAGACTTCCGCGATGTTCCGCGCGTCACGGCGCAAGGCCCGGAGCGATTCCGCACCATTTTCGAGTCGGCGCGTGAAGGCGTGGTTCGTGTTGCGGTGTTCGGGGACTCGCAGGAAACGGCTCCGAATGGTTGGGGCGGCCATTACATCGCGCATCTTTGTGCGGGATTCGCCGAGTTGTACGGGCCAGCGACCGAGTCGGTGTTCATCGGGAACTCGACGCACGCTTCGATTCCGCAATGGCTTGCAACTGTTCGAGAGAGCTCCGCGATCTCGCCGTCGGTGCTTCCTCCGTCTTCGTGGCTTCCCAGCACGTTTCCGGTTTCGCTGCGCCGAACAGGCTCATCGGGGTCGGATGCATGGTCGAGTGCATGGAGAAGCGTGTTCTTGCATGACGCCTCGCTCACGATCGACCCTGCTCTTGCATCGGGTCCGTGGTTCGACCAAACGGGCCCGTATCGCGCGGAGGTTTTGCTCGCGGCTCGGAAGGGTGCGAGCGCGCTCGAGTGGGCGAATGCGCCGACCGATGCGTCGCTCTACGACGACATCGCGCCGATCGTTGCGACGGGTGTGTTTCCTCCGATCCGAAAGGGCGCGGAGGGCTCGCTCGGTTGGATGTCGACGCCTCCGCTTGCATTCGCGGGAAAGCGGCATCTTCAGTTGCTGCTTCGCGGAGCAGATCCGAAGTCCGGTGCGGAGTTCGTGGGCATGCGATGGAAGAGCGACGCGCCACCGCGAGGCGTTGTCGTGCAGGGATTCTCGAAGGGGGGCATGCGGCTCGGGCAACTCGTTGGCTCGCACGGCGACGCGGACGAACTTCTCAAGGCGATCGCGCCGCATGTGGCGGTGCTTCACTTTGGCGCGAATGACGCAGGAAACGGCATCACTCCGAGTGAGTGGCGCTCGCAACTCGAAGCGGCGATTGCGTGGATTCGCGCATCGATGGATGATCCAAGTTTTCCGGTGATCATTGCCGCGGAGTTGCGCGTGGGTTTCTCGCCGACGCCGTGGATTGTTTTCGACTGGATGCCTGTCATCGCGCACGAGATTGCGTTGCGCGACTCGAACGTACTCGCGTTAAATCTGCATCGAACAACACATGAGGAGTACTTGTGGGGGCCCAATAGTGCGGATCTCGGCGACGGAACCTCATGGATGCCGTATCTCTTCGATTCGGCGCACTTGCGGCCCTACGCGCAGAAACTTCTCGCGCAGGCGTTTGTGGGAGAGTTGACGCACGCGCTTTCGATTCCCCGAGGCAACGACGCGTGTGTCGTGTGGGCGGATTGCGTGCGATCGTTCGGCGCAAGTTGTATGAGTTTGACCTGTCGCACACTCATCGACGTGGATGCCGCGGCACTCGGGCTTGACTTCGAAGCAGGAGCGAGCTGCGTGGATGCCGACGGTGATGGTGCCGCAGACCTCTGTGGTCCGGTGCAAGATCCTGACTTTGACGCAAACGGGTTTGTGGACGCGGCGGACCTTGCGCAGCTCTTGACCGTGTGGGGGCTCAGTCACACGCGGCATGACCTCGATAACAGCGGCTTGGTGGACGCTGCCGACATCGGCATCTTGCTCTCGTCGTGGGGGCCTGTGCCATAAAACGTGCGCCCCCAAGCGCGTGATGAACGCCACGAGAGGGGACGGATGGGAGCCGAACGACGGAGCCGAACGACGGAGCCGAACGACGGAGCCATCGGATCAGGCTGAACGGACGGGCGTCGGTTGTGGGCCACGCTGCGCACGAACAGGGAAATCTCCTGCCTCGGTGAGTGGAAGCGCAAGAGACTCGCCCTTGCCTGATCGGTATATTGCGGATCCGGGCCCGAATGACGTCATGCACTCTGTGGTGATTCGCGGCGGAGGGATCTTGCGCAGGCGAGATGGTCAGAGAACTGCAGTACGCCAGATGCCATTCGAACCCCGCCTCCCCAAAGCAATCGACGGACTTCCCCGAGGGGCGAAGCAATTCGCCATGGGCCTGTGGGACGCGTTGGTGGCGATGGTCGCGGTTGTCTTGGCGGTCGCGCTTCGGTTGGAGTCCGTCGATCCGTTCGCGCAGTTGACGGTGATCCAAGTCTTGCTGTTTGCGATCATCGTGCCACCCGTCTTCCATTGGTGTGGGCTCTATCGAGAGATCACGCGCTACATCGGTCCTCGCTACGCGTGGCTGCTCGCCAAGGGTGCCTTGATTGCAACGGTGCTCTTTGCGCTGGCGCTCTTCTTGAGTTCGTCGCGTGGCGCAGGCATGCCGCGCTCTGCGATTCCGATCGCGGGCATGATCTTGTTCGGCGGCGCTGGCGCCGTGCGACTTGGCGTACGCCACATCCTCGCGAATGCGGCGGTGCGCCCGAGGCGGGTTGCGATCTATGGCGCAGGGGACGTTGGTGCGGGCCTGATTGCTGCACTCGGGCAAGATCGAAAGTCTGAAGTTGTCGCGTTTCTCGATGACAATCCAGCGTTGATCGGACGAACCATTCGTGGCGTGCGTGTCTACGGCACGGATTCCATGGAGCGCCTTTTCGGCGAACTCAGTGTCGAATCATTGCTTGTCGCGTTGGCGCCGAGTGCGCGCGAGCGACGTCGCAGCGTGCTTGAGCGCGCTGCAGCATTTGGGGTTCGCGTGCTTTCCGTTCCAACGATTGCCGAAATCGACGACGGCCGTGTACGCGTCGATCAACTGCGCGCGATCGCGATCGAAGATCTCTTAGGTCGCGCGTCGGTTCCGCCAAGTGCGGAGTTGCTTGCGAAAAACGTGCGTGGCAAATGCGTACTTGTCACCGGTGCGGGTGGGTCGATCGGAAGCGAGTTGTGCCGACAAGTGCTGGCACTTGGTCCGCGCGAACTCGTGCTCGTCGACAACAGCGAGTTCAATCTCTTCCAAGTCGATGCGGAACTTGCGCGCTTGGCGCAAGTCTCGGCGCCTGGGAGTGCGCGGCCAACGATTCGTCGACACCTCGCAAGCGTGACCGACGCGGTGCGCATCGATCAGATCCTCGCACAGCATCGGCCCGAGACGATTTATCACGCGGCGGCGTACAAGCATGTGCCGATCGTCGAAGACAATGAGCCTGAGGGCGCAGAAGTCAACGTGCTCGGCACGTATCGCGTCGCCGAGGCTGCGCTTCGCCATGGTGTGCGCGACTTTGTGCTTGTTTCGACCGACAAAGCCGTGCGCCCCACGAGCGTGATGGGCGCGACGAAGCGCCTCGCGGAGATTGTGCTGCAATCGATGCAGGAAGAGTTCGGACGTGGAGCGATTCGGTTCACGATGGTCCGCTTCGGCAATGTGCTCGCCTCAAGCGGAAGCGTTGTTCCGATCTTTGAGCGACAGATTGCGCAGGGTGGTCCCGTGACGGTGACGCATCCGGAAGTCACGCGTTACTTCATGACGATTCCGGAAGCAGTGCAACTGATTCTCCAAGCAGGCGCGCTCGGCGAAGGTGGCGAGGTGTTTGTCCTCGACATGGGCGAACCAGTGCGCATCGATGATCTCGCGCGCAACATGATTCGACTCGCCGGTCGCACGGTGCGTGACGCAGGCCGCTCTGATGGTGATATCGAGATCGTCTACACCGGACTGCGCCCGGGTGAGAAGATGTTTGAAGAACTCGTGATCGGCGCCGATCTCGAGCCGACGTCGCATCCCGCGATTCTTCGTGCGCGCGAGGGGTTTGATCGTTGGGCGCATGTGGAGCGCCAGCTTTCGCGACTTGAGGCGGTCGTTTCACAGCACGATGCGAAGGGTGTGCGTGCGGTGCTTGCGCAGCCAACGCGCGAATACAGCATTGTTGATCCGCCGATGGCGTGAGATTGTGACCGCGGTCGCAGGCGTGGTTTGAGGCGCGGACTGCGCGAGAAATCGCGCTTGCTGCAGTTATGCGGTTGCGGGTGAGTTGACTTGGGAGATGTGCGGCTCGCGTCCAGCGCCAAGGAGGAGAGCGGCGATCGCGAGCGTTCCATAGAGCCCAACGATCGCGGTAACCGCATAGGTGCCGCCCGTTTGCGCATAGATCGCGACGGGCAGGGCGGTCAGGGCGAAGACCGCGACGTACGCGGCGGAAACGGCGAGATGTGGCCAACCACGCCGAATGAGGCGTTGATACGCGTGCGTTCGATGCGCGCGCGCAGGATGCTCTCGGCGCCAGACGCGAACGGCGAGTGTCGTTGTCGTATCGGCGACGAAGACCGCTGGAAGTGCGAGCGCGGCGAGTGGTGCGAGTCCGCGGCCGGCCGCAAGCGCTCCAAGCGTGAAGGCGATGAGAAGGCCGAGCGCGCCGCTTCCCGCATCGCCCATGAAAATCCGCCACCGCGAGATGTTGACAACCCCGAACGCGCCAACGGCGGCTGCGCATGCCAACGCAAAGGCGCGGAGTGCTTCGCTGTCCGCGCGAAGCGCGGGTGTTTCTCCACCGGGGGTTTCTCCACCATGAACAGCCAGCTCGATAGGAAGAACCGCCGGGAGCAGCGCTGCAGCCGCAAGTATCGTCGCGCCTCCGAGCGCTGCGAGTCCGTCGATGCCATCAACAAAATTGACGAGGTTCACCATCCACGCACTCGCGACCGCAAGCAGCAACACGCCAGCGACGGGCACGATCGGATGCGCGGTGATTTCCAGCGGAAGCCACGCAGCACTTCCGAACGTGGCTGCGAAAACGGCCGCAGCTGAACCAGAGAGATGAAACGCAAGGCGCGTGGCGGCACCAACATGTCGGCGATCATCGATGAAGCCGATGAGTGCGATCGCAAGGAGTCCGGCAAACGTCGCCCACATCACCGGATGCAGTGCGCCGCGCGTGATGAGTAGGAGAAGCGCCAGCGCGCACGCCGCGACGAAGACAACGCCACCGCCGCGCGGCACGGGAACGTCGTGGGAACTGCGTTCGTTGGGATGGTCGAGCATCGCTGCTCGCACGAGTACGCGGCGGAAGACCAGCGTTCCAACAAGCGTGGCAACGAACGCGCCACCGATGAGTGCGGGATCAGGAATCGTCGCGGTCGAAGTGATCGAGGCCAGCGTGCACAGTGTGGTGCTCATGCGGCACACTCCGAGGCGTGAGCGCGAGAGTCGTCGCGCGCGATCGCCGCACCGAGCTCAGCGAGTGCGCGCTGCGCAGAAATGGGCGGATTCCATCCGGCGATCTCCGCGAGTGTTGCATCGGTGATGACGGTCGACTCGAGGAGACGCTCGGCCGACGCCATCGCCGTGATTCCGCATCGAGCACCGATCGCGCCGAGAAGCGACAGTGAAAATCGCGGCATCGGAATCGTGCGAACGCGCCTGTCGCCGCCGTGCGCAATCGTCATCGCTGCATCAAGCACGCTGAGCGTTTCGCGATCTGATGGAACCGCGGTCGTTCCTGCGAGCCGCGCACTTTCCGCGGCAAAGAT
This sequence comes from Planctomycetaceae bacterium, assembly GCA_027488265.1. Taxonomy (GTDB): domain Bacteria; phylum Planctomycetota; class Phycisphaerae; order Phycisphaerales; family SM1A02; genus QWPT01. Next base: position 3,881 of record JAIYCA010000239.1, on the reverse strand, counting down.
GCACGCATCGACGGCGTTCTCGATCGCGATCATGCTGCGGTGCGTCGTTCGGGCGCAGGAGGGGAGCGGTCGTCCGCGCAGAATCCAGCGCGCGAGTTGCGAGACCGCGCCGGGCGCTCCAGCGCCATAAATCGCGGGGAAGCGAAGGATCACGGCTTCAGTCGTCGAGCCGGCGAGCGCTTCGACCACGGCGTGCTCGCCATGCAACTTGCTTCGGCCGTACGCCGTGCTCGGTGGCTCTCCGCGCGCGCCGATCGCAGCGATCGAACTTGCAAAAACGAAGCGCCGCGCGTGGTCACGGGCCACACGCGCGACCGCCCCGCTCCCGTGCGCATTCACGCGTTCAAACTCGGCTTCGCTTGGAACATTGGGCGGAAAGCGATGCGCAAGTCCTGCCAAGTGAAAGACCGTGTCGGCAGGCCAAGGAATCGCTGCAAGCGAGCGATCGTCGAGGTCTGGCACCGACACCGCGTTTGGCACACCCCGTGCATCGCGGAGGCAACGGGTGACGCGCCAACCGTGCGCTTCGAGTGCTGACACGAGATGCCGACCGAGGTAGCCCGAGGCCCCCGTGACCACTGCGTGCGGTGCTTGAGTCCGATCGCTCAGCATGACGTTTGCGAGTGTAACGAACGTTCGATCGACGAGAGAAACGCGTCGACGAGGCGATCTTGCGAGAACTTCGCCAAGACGCGCGCGCGTGCATTCGTGCCGAGGCGTGTACGCAAAGTGGAATCTTCAGCGAACTTCGCGATCGCGCTCGCAAGCGCGCCTGCATCACCCTTCGGAACGAGGAGACCCGTTTCACCGTCGACGATCGCGTCGCACAAACCGTAGATCGCGCAGCCAATTGCGGGAATTCCACACGCCGCCGCTTCAATCACAGAGAGCCCGAAACTCTCGCGATGACTCGGCAAAACGAAGAGATCGGCGGCGGCCATGAATGCCTCGGGGTTCGACACGAAACCTGTGCGATGGACGCGTCCTTCGAACAGAGCGAGCGTCGACGCGGTGCGTGAGATCATCTCGCCTTCGTCGGGGCCAGCGAGTATGAGATGCATCGACGGATGTGCGGGCGCGATCTGCGCAAACGCCTCAGCAAGTTCAGGAATGCCCTTGTCGCGATTGAGTCGTCCAACGAAGAGCGCCACAAATGCATCATCAGGAATACGCAGCTGTCGACGAATCGCGTTGCGCGCCGCGCGGTCGGGCTTGAAGCGTCGCGCATCCACGCCGCACGCGGAACCGTCGGCAAGAACCTCGACGCGCGCTGCGGGAATCACGCCCTCTTCATCAAGAAATATGCGCTGCGACGGGCTATCGGAAAGGAGATGCGTGGCGCAGTTCGCTGTGACGCCATCGAGAAGTTTCAGCGCGCGTCGCGCAAGCCCTCGACGCGTGGCCCACACTTGACCTGTGAACCAGTGCACGCGTGTGGGTACGCCGACGATGCGCGCGGTCACCATCGCGAGAAGCCCAGCCTTCGGCGTCATCGAAAGGACGAGGTCGAAAGAGCCCGTCTGAAAGTGTTGGCGCAATTCCGCAAGCGTGCGGAGATCCGTGAGTGGCGCGATCTCGCGTGCGATACCGATTTGAATGAAGTCGCAGCGCTCACGCAAGACTGGCGCAATCTCGTCGACGCGGCCGTTGGCGAGGATCGTGACATCGTGTCGTCGCGCGAGCGCCGCGAGATGCGGTGCGAGAAACATGTTGACGGTGTATGGCACAGTTGCCACCACCGCGATGCGACGACGCTCGTTGCGTTCGGCGTTTGCTGCAGGAGAGGTCGAAGTACGCGCGGATTTCATCGAAGGTGCAAGAGGGTGAAACGGAGCAGCATCGGGGAAGTGCGGTGTGAAGGCAAATCGCGATGAAACATGCTCATTGCCGCCGCGCCGCATGGGCTTGTCGGATTTGCGGACTCGTCTCCAAGGGTCCGTTCTTGCGGGCATCGCTCGAGTCGTACGCGCGATGCGCAGAACCTGTACCCTGTGCGGATGAAGGACACCTATGTCGGACAACTTTGAAGCACTCGGGTTTGGCCCCGAAATTCTCGCCGAACTCGCCACCCTCGGTTACGAGGAGCCGACGCCGATTCAACGGGCGGCAGCTGGACCGCTTCTTGGGGGCCGTGACCTTCTTGGGCAAGCAGCGACTGGCACCGGAAAGACGGCCGCATTCGCGTTGCCGCTCTTGCAGCGTGTTGCTGGCAAAAAGCCGGAGCCAGGTCAGCCGTTGGTGCTCGTGCTCGTTCCGACGCGCGAACTGGCGATGCAGGTGTCCGAAGCATTCCACCGCTACGGACGTGGGCTCGGAATCTCCGTCGCGCCGATCTACGGCGGGCAGGATTTCCGACGTCAAATCATCGCGCTCCGTCGCGGCGTGCACGTGGTGGTGGCAACGCCTGGTCGCATTCTCGATCACATGCGACGCGAGACGATTCAACTCGCAGGCGTCATGTCGGTCGTGCTCGACGAAGCCGACGAAATGCTCGACATGGGTTTCGCAGAAGATCTCGAACTCATCCTCGAGGCGCTGCCTGAAACGCGGCAAACTGCGCTCTTCTCCGCAACACTTCCACCGCGCATCGCGGGTATCGCCGAACGACATCTCCGTGAACCAGAGCGCGTGTTGATTCCGCGCGATCCGACGGCCACGGGAACTGCGCCGAAGGTGCGACAGACCTGTTACATCGTGCCGCGTGCCCACAAAATCGCGGCACTTGGACGCGTCCTTGATATCGAAGCGCCAACGCTCGCGATTGTCTTCTGTCGCACGCGACTCGAAGTCGCGGAACTCGCGGAACGACTTGTTGGGCGCGGCTATTCGGTCGAAGCGCTGCACGGCGGCATGACGCAGGCGGAGCGCGATCGCGTGATGAAGAAGGCGCGCGCGGCGTCGGTCGATCTCCTCGTCGCAACCGACGTTGCGGCGCGTGGCATCGATATCGAACACATTTCGCACGTCGTGAACTTCGACGTACCGAGTTCGCCGGAGGCGTATACGCACCGCATCGGTCGCACAGGCCGCGCAGGGCGTGAAGGCGTTGCAATCACGCTCGCCGAGCCGCGCGAACATCGACTGGTGCGCAACATCGAGTGGATCACGAAATCGAAGATTGAGATTGGCGTGGTCCCAACCGCGCACGACATCAAGGCGCATCGATTGGATCTCACCAAGGGCGCGCTGCGCGAAGTGCTCGCGGCGGCGGCTGACGCGCGTGAGGCCGGCGACGCGCCGGATTCAAGCGAACTCGATGGGTTCCGCACGGTGGTTGAGTCGCTCGCGAGTGAGTTTGATTTGATGGACGTCGCAGCGGCGGCGGTCAAGATCGCGCACGAGGCTTCGGCCGGAAATGCTGCGGACGAGGACGACCTCCACATTCCGTCCTACGAGAGTTTCTCGCGGCCGAAGCAATCGGCGCCGGCAGGGCGACGATTCGAGGATGGCGCGCGGCGTGGTCCGGCGTACCGAGATGTTCCCGTCGAGGAGCGGCCGGTCTACACGCGCCAAAATGAAGGGCGTGGCTATCCGCGCGGCGAGCGCGAGATGCCGGCGGGTGGCGATGGCCCCGGTGGAGGTTTCGACGCGCGTGGTCCGCGTGCGCCGCGACAACCACGCGGCGGCGAGCGCCACGAAGCCGATCTCGTGCGCGTCTACATCGCGGCTGGTCGTCGCATGGGCATGCGTCCTGCCGACTTGGTCGGTGCGATCGCGAACGAGGCGAACGTCAATCCACGCGGTATCGGCGCGATTGAAATCGCGGATGGATTCTCGATCGTCGAACTTCCCGAGCGCGATGCGGAGCGCGTGATCGAAGCGCTGAAGGGCGCGACGTTGCGTGGGCGCCGAGTCACGGTCCGCCGCGACGATGGGCGTCG
>JAIYCA010000383.1 GCA_027488265.1 Planctomycetaceae bacterium | reverse complement strand
GGAAACGCAGATCATGCTTGAACTCCAAGTCTTTCAGTTCAAAGGCGACGCGAACGCAAAGGGTGCACTGCCTGAGTTTCTCGAGAAACTCCCTCGCATCGACGCCGCGGCCACTGTTGGAGAGCGGCCGCAATCAGTGCAAGCAGCAATCGCGGGTGGTGAGGTCGACAAGCTTCTCGCTGATGCAGCCGCGTACTGCATCTCTGCACCGCGCATGTTCATTCAAGCGGGGAAGAGTGCGAGTGTGCAGATTGGACGAGATATCGCGTGGGAGGCGATGCAGCCGACCGCGGAGCCTGGCGTGTTTCGACTCGTTCAAGGCGAACCGAAGTTCGAAGGAATGCGCTTCGACGTGATGGCTGAGGTTGTCGATGATCGAGCAATCGCCGTGCGCACACTCAAAATGCGATTCGATCAATGTGTGGGACGCGAAGCAGTTGCGGGGACTTCGCTGGAGGTTGGCGCTCCGATCATTCGATCGCGCGAGTCGACGCATGCGTTGGTCCTCAAAGCGGGACAACGCGCGATACTCACGACGTCAACGCTCGATGAAAGCGGCGAGTTGATGCTCGTCGTTCTCAAGGCGAAGGTGGTTGATCCGCCAAGTGATGAATCGAAGCCGTACACGAAGGACGCGGGCGGGCGGTAGACGCGCGGCGGGTCCGTCAGACAGCGCCTCGCGCTCGTGCCATCAGACTCCGCGCGTATCGCCAAAGGCCGCCGCCGCAGCGGTGGCCGCTCAATTGATGCGTCAGCCATTCTTCTTCGCGAAGTCGCCCATGAACTGCGCGAGCAACTCGCAGCCGTGCACGGGGAACGCGTTGTAGATCGAGGCGCGCATGCCGCCTGCCTCGCGGTGGCCAAGCAAACCGAAGAGGCCGTGAGACTCGGCGTCGGCGACGAACTTCGCGTCGAGGTCGGCTTTCGGCGTCTTGAAGCACACGTTGAGGTGCGAGCGGCACCACTTCTCCGCGGGCCACGAGTAGAAGCCGCCAGAGTTGTCGACCGCGTCCCAAATGAGGTTCGCCTTGTAGGCGTTGTTCTTGGCGATGGCTGTGGGGCCGCCGACCTTCAGCGTCCACTCCGCCATCAAACCCATCACGCGCACCGCGAACGTCGGTGGCGTGTTGAGGCGCGATCCCGCGTTGGCGTGGTCTTCAAAGCGCAGAATCGTCGGCAGTTTCGTCGTCGCGCTCGCGATGAAGTCCTTGCGCGCGATGATCAGGCTCGCGCCCGACGCGCCGAGGTTCTTCTGTCCGGCCGCGAGCACCATCGCGTGCTTCGTGAAGTCCCAAGGGCGCGAGAAGATGTCGCTCGTCGCGTCGCCGATGAGAGGCAGCGTTGTTTCGGGTGGCGCCCAGAAGGTCGTGCCCTCAACGGTGTTGTTCTGGCAATAGAGGAGGTACTTCGCGCCAGCGGGCTCGGCGAATTCGCCCTTCTTGGGGACGCGCGCGTACTTGATCGCGCGGCCGTCGAAAGCGACCGAGACGTTGCGGCAGCGCGCGGCTTCGGTGTAGGCCTTGTACGACCAGATCGAGGTGTCGATGTAGGTCGCCGTTTCACCTTCGCCGACGAAGTTCAGCGGCAGAAGGCCGAACTGGACGGTCGCGCCGCCGGGCATGAAGAACACGGCGTAGTCGCTACCCACACCCGCGGCCTTGCGGCATGCGGCTTCGGCTTCGTTGTTCAGCGCCTCGTAGAGGGCGCCGCGGTGGGAGAGTTCGAGGAGTCCGATGCCGCCGCCGCGACAATCGATGAGTTCTTCGCGGATCTGCTCGAGCACGCACTCAGGCATGCAGGCTGGCCCGGCGCTGAAGTTGTAGACGCGCCCCTTCGAGGGGGTCTGTGGAAAGAGCGTGGAAGCGGGGGAAGTTGCCTGCATGGCAGCGGTGGGTGTCATGGCGTCCGAATCCTTCCTCTTCAGTCGTACGCGACTGGCGGAACGGCGAGTGTAGCACCAATGCCGCTCAGATCGCGCTCGCGAGGCCCGGCGGTAGAGCGACCGATGTCCCTGAAAATGCCGCGAGAATCGGGGAATTCCCGTGGGGGATGGTTTCGCGGAGTTCTGGGTCGGCGGCGACCGCAGCAGAAAGCGCATCGAGGATGCTTGCCGCGTCTTCAGCCACGAATCCGGAGTAGGTGGTGCCGTCGGACGCGGTCCCGTGGAAGATGGGGCGCGTCCGTGTAACGGCGAGGAGTGCGTCGCTGAAATCAGGTGCGTGGTTGTTCAGCGCAAAACTGGCCGCTTCGCCGACCGATGCGGGCTCGGGCGTACACCCAGCGGGGGTTGGCCGCGCTTGACCGCCGGCCTGTGACGCATGTGCGGGATCGGCCACGATCGCGGCAAGCGCGCGTGAACCCTCGCGCACGATGCGAACGACAAGAACCGCATCGTGAAGCACGGTGAAGACGCCACTCGCGACGAGAAGTTCGAGCGCCTCACGCTGCGCGGATGTATCGAGTGCTGCGATGCGTTCCCAACGACGCATCTCTAACGTCGGATCAGCATGCGGCTCACGCGCCACGACGATCGCGACCGCCGTTCCGGCGGGGACCACAAGTGCGCGGGGAGTTGCGAACTTCATGCGCGTTTTATACGCGGATCTTGCCGAGATCGGGCATCTCTTGCGGCACTCCGCGATTCTTCAAGCAGCGATGCGTGGCGCGCCGAATCCACGGTGTCCCATGTACGTTGAGCCCTCTTTCTCATCGAGTTTGACCGACGACGCCGCTTCGAACGCTGTCGAGGCGTGCGAGTTTGGATCGACGTGTCGCGACTCGTCGAGGATCGAGGCCATTTTCTCGAACACGTCGTGGCCGGGGCGCGATGCATTGCAGCCGCGCTTTCGTTGCAATCGCCGGCAATCGCCGCGTTGGGTTGTTCCAGGCCATGCGACGATCCTTGCGCTTGGCACTGAACTCGGGAATCTCATCGAGCTGGCCCGGCTCGATGGCTCACCGTGGTGGCTCGCAGGTGACGCGAGCGAATCGATGCCCGCGGGAACACGCGTGAGCGTGGGCTTTAGCGAGCCCGATGGGCGCCCCGCATGCGGATTTGTCGAGCGCTGCGAGGGATTTGGCGAAGGCTGCTTCCGAATCGCCATTCGATTCGATGGCGCACCGGTCGCTTGACGCGGTCGGACCTCGTCGCCACAGCCACTTTCGTCCATCTGTGTCGATTCCGCCGTCCTTAACGCGCGAGAACCTGCAGTTCATGTGCGCAATCGCGCCATGGAGTGATGTTGTGTTCTCGCAGAGTCGATGTGCAGGTGTTCGAATCCTTGGCTGCGTGCTTTGAGGGAGGGACGCCGGCCTCAGGGAGGGATTACGAGCAACGGCCGCTGCGGGCGAAAGTCTGTAGCGGCATTTCCGGGGCCGTGGGCCTCAGTCGAAGTGTGGCGACCGACGAATCCTCGGATCGGTCGACCGAATCAGTTCGAAACCCCGAGGGACTGGGAGAAAACCATGGTCAAGCGCACTGTTCGTCGCGGATTTACGCTCATCGAAATTCTCATCGTCGTCGTCATTCTCGGCATCCTCGCCGCGATTGTGATCCCGCAGTTCACCAATGCTTCGCAGGAAGCTTCGGAGAGCAGCGTGAAGAGCCAGCTGCAGACGGTTCGCAGCCAAATTGAGTTGTTCCGCGTGCGAAACAACGGCAACTTGCCAGCCGATTTCAACGATCTTCTGACGCCACCGAACGGTGAAGATCCGTATCTCCAGAAGGAGCCAACGCTCCCGACGGGCTACGAGTTTGTGTGGGGCGACAACGCGGCTTCCGCGAATGTCGAAACGATCTACGCGACGTTCACAGGCACCACGCTGCCTGAGGGCCTCACCGCTGCTGAGATCGAGGGCTGGTGATCGACTGAGCCAGGTCATCTCGGCCCGCGCGAGGAAACTTGCGCGGGCCGCTTCATAGATGCGATTCCATGGACTCGTCCTCATGGAATCGCGTTCATAGATAAGACTTCATGAATACGAATTCATGAATGTCCGCTCCTGTTTGAGTAAGCGGCCGTTGAGGAGAACGCGACGCATGTATGCAAAGTCACATCGTTTGCCCCGACGTTTCCGACCGGGCTTCACGTTGATCGAGATTCTGACGGTGGTGCTCATCCTTGGGATTCTCGCGGCACTCATTGTTCCGAATATGACGGGCTTCATGTCGGACGCAACAACGAGCGCAGCGAAGTCGCAACTCGCCGCAGTTCGAGGGCAGATCGAAATGTACAAGTTACGAAACGGAGGCATTGTTCCCAACGCCTCCGGCGCCGACGGTACCGATCTTCTCTTTGCTGCGATGACAGCACCCGACGATGGGCAGCAACCACTGCTGGCCACCATGCCGAAGTTGCCGATGGGTTACCGATGGAATTGGAACGGCGCCATGCTTACCGTCGGCTACAGCGGGCCAGATGAGACGATCATCGTCGAGGCACCGACGTGGTGAAAGACCCTCATTGAAGGGTCACAATCAGGGGGAACTCAACATGCAACGCTTCAATTCGAATGCTCCTCGGTTCGCATCGGTCGCGCTCGCGCTTGGCGCGGGCGTTCTCTTCGCTTCTGCTCTTTCGGGCATGATCGTGGATCGCGCCGAAGCAGGGCCTCCAGCGCCGAGTGCACTTTCGATACAGCAGAAGGCGAGTGCGCCCGATCCTCAAGATGCACTTGATGCCGGCCGACAGCGGCTCGAGCTGGCCGAAGAGTTGCGAGCGCTGCGCACAGAAGTCGCTGAGTTGAAGGCACTTTTGACGAGTGGGCGAGTACGCACCACCGTCAGCAACTTCAGCGAGATGCCACTTGACAAGATCCGCCTTGAGATCGACTACACGAAACTGCGCGATGCAATGAAGGGAAACTGACGTGCGTGCAGTCATACACCGCTCTTTGTGCGCGGTACGTCGCGCATACACGCTTATCGAGTTGTTGATCGTTGTTGCGATCCTCGGCCTTGCGGCGGCGGTGCTCATTCCATCGATGTCTGGTCGCGGCGATTTTGATACGCAGGCTGCAGTTCGTGCGTTGATCTCCGACATTTCGTTCGCGCAAAGCGATGCACTTGCGAATCAATCGTTTCGCCGAATTCATTTCTATGAGGGCGGAACTGGTTGGTGTCTCGTCAAAGTTGCTGAGGATGAACTCGCGCAGCCATTCGATCCGGCGACCGCGGAGTATGTGTCCGACCCCTTGAAGGGTGCGGCGCGCGGCGGTGTGTACGCGACGGATTTCGCACAAGACAATCGCTACGCGAGCGTCCGCATCGAAGGCGTTTCGATCGACGGTGGAAGGCGCGAACTCACCTTCGACGAACTCGGTGGAACCGTCACGAGTGGCGGACTTCCGGGAACTGGCGGCACACTGATCTTGCGCTCGCCGGACGCGGCCTATCGACTGGAACTCGCGCCGATCACGGGGAAAGTCCGTGTGACGAGGCTCGTCGACGCGCCCGCAAGCGCGCCATAACCGCGCGCAGTAACTGCGCAGAGACGTTCGCGTGCCACGCAAGGTCGTGAAGATGTCGGTGAATTCCTGAGTCAATTACCGACGGTCCGCGAAACCGCGCCAAAGCGAGCCTCCTGAAACGCCGACGAATTCTGATGTGCCGCCCTTGGCACAGAGGAGTCTCTATGGCGCGCTGGCGCATGCCTTGGCACCACAACATTGGAGCGATTGGCCTCGATCTCGGTGGCGACGCTCCACGAGCGACGCAGGTGCGGCTAGGCGCAGATGTTCCTCGACTTGAAGTTGCAGCGCGTGTTGAGCCTGATGCGACTCTGGTCGCTCGGGCCCGCGCGGCCGCGCAAGCACTGCGCGTGTCCCGGTTCGTCGGTCGCGAGATCGTCGTCGGGCTTCCGAGTGCTTCTGCCCATATGCACGTCGCACGCCTTCCTGAACTGAGTGATACAGATCTTCGTGAGGCGGTGGCATGGGAGGCGAGCGAACGCTCGGCGCTTCCACGTGAGCAGATCGTTGCAGACTCCATCGCTACGGATGCGCCATCGATTGCGGGCGACGGCAAACTCGAACGGTTGATTGTCTCCGCAGACGCGAGCGAACTGACCAACGCCCTTGATGTACTTGCGGATGCGGGATTCGAACCCACGGTCGCGGAGCCACGGTTTGTCGCGCTCGCGCGCGCCTTCGGTCGGCGCACGCGACGCGGGAGCGACCTCGCAAACGTACGAGCATTGCTTCATCTCGATGACGCAGATGCAACGGTGCTCATCCTGCGTGGCGATCGCGTCGCGTTTTGTCGCGAACTCAAGCTTGGCGGAGCCTCGCTCGATGTGGCCGTTGCTCAACGACTGGGTGTTCCTCTCGAGAGTGCGGCACTCTTACGTTCGCGTCGTATGGCGGCGGTGCGTGGCGAGGGATCGCCAGTTGATCCTGCTGCAGAAGAAGCGGCGCAAGCTGCGACGCGTCCGACGCTCGATGCCATTGCATCTGAACTCGCGTTGTGTCTTCGATACTTCGGTGTGACCTTTCGCGGTGGACAGCCCGCGCGAGTCATTCTTAGTGGTCCGCACAGCGCAGAGCCGCGACTCGCGGGCGTGCTGGAAGAAGCGTGCCGTGCGCGTGTGTCGAGCTTTGAAGAGGAACTACCACCGATGGCCTGTGAGGTACTCGGTGTCGGAATCGCACGTTCGGTTGTCGCATACGGACTCGCGTGCCGATCACGAAACGCCCCGACAACGATCCGTGAGGATGCTGCATGAGCGAACTTCGAAACAACGTCGCAGTTACGCCGCGGGTTGAAATCAATCTCATTCCGACTTCCATTGTTGCGCGCGTGACGCGTCGCCGTGCGTCACGCGTCGTATGGTCATTGGGCCTGTGTGTTTTTTTCGCGACCGGATGCTTGTTCTTCGCAGCGCGCTGGCTTGAAGTTCATTCCACGAATCTTGAGCAACTTGCGAGAGAGCGGGGGACGCCTGTTGTCCTCCTTGAAGAGGAGATCTCGAAGCTTCTCGTGGAACAAAGCGCGATTCAAGCGCAACTCGACGCGCAGCGAGAGGTCGGCAACACGATTCCTGCAGCGAGCTTGGTTCGGGCGATCGCGACGCGCTTGCCGAATGGAACCGTGTTGGATCGCGTCTCGCTTGAGTACGCGAATGTGCAGGGAACAACCCGACGTGTTCGGCGTGCCACAAAGGAAGTCGAGCCCAGTCGTGAATTGCGCGGAGAAATCGCGGGGATCGCCACGGACGAGTCTGACGTCGGGCGCATTGTCGATGCCATTGGCGGGCTGACACCCGTCTCGCGCGTGGCCCTTGAATCGAGCCGAAGCCGTGAATTTCTCGGCCGAAATGTTCGCGAGTTTCGCGTGACATTCGCTGTGGACCTCGAAAAGCGCTGGACTTTGCCGTCGATGCTTGACCAATCACTTGCTGCACAAGCGACAGAGTCGGCAGCAGGAGGTGAACCATGAGTGCACGGGCGTACCTTGGGCGTTGGATCGTCGGAGTTCGGCACCCGTCGCGTGCGTCGCTTGGGTTCCTTGGAATGGCTTGTGCATCGTTTGTTCTCGTGATGACGCTCGTCGCCTACCCCGCATGGATGCGCGCGGAGGCGCGCTCAGCGGAGTCTGGGCGCTTGCTTGCACGCGCGTCGCAACTCGCCATGCTTGAAGCAGAACGCGATCAACTCCGAAGAGACCTTGCATCGACGCGTCAAGATTGCGCGCATGTTCTTCGCACCATTCCCACGGAAGAGGAGCAAGGTTCGCAGATGGGCGCGTTGATGCGCGCGCTCGCGGTTGGCGCAGGAACCGACGTTCAGAATCAAACGATTGTCGCAGGCGAGTCAATTCCGGCACTGTTGCGAGAGAGTCGCTACCGCGCGATTCCGCTGACGGTGGAGATGCAAGCGAGTTTCTCGCGCGTCATGGAAATCCTCGCGCGTGCGGAAGGTGATAAGCGACTCGTGCGACCGATTCGTATTGAGATCACGCGTCCGCAAGAGCGATCTGGTGCAGGATCTGATCGCGAAGGCGCAACGCAATCGGCGTTTGTCGAAGCAAAGCTCGAACTCGACGCGGTCTACGCAAAGGCAGAGGAGGCCGGTGCGCCGGCGACGAAGGAGTCCCCATGATGAAGCACGGCTCACGGACGCAGGCGGATCAAACCAATGCGACCAACACCTCGCACGGCAGCGGCGACATGAGCGGGAGCGCGAATGCCTGGCGTTGGCTTCGCAGTCGACGTACCGCGATCACGTTTCTCGCGGTGTTCGCGGTGGTTGCGTGGGCAAAGCCGATGGGGCTTCTGCTTTGGGCGCGCATTCGAATCTTGACAAGCTTGCCCAAGACAGCGATTGCAGATGATCCGACGGCGAGGGCTGGTTCCGAAAAACCAGAAACGCCGCCCGAATTCGATCCGGGACTTGGTACCTCGAATGAAATTCGGATGGACCCCTTCCGGATTGACCCGCACACGTTCCCCAAGTTGACCCCGAGTCCAAAGGTTGAGGCTCCATCGGAACCTCCCCCGAAGGTGGAACCTCCATCTGCCGATGAAGCGAAGCGCGATGAGAGCCAGGCTGCCGCGAAGGAAGCGGAGCAATTCCGTCTTCAATCTGCGGGGAAAGGTCTCTCGATCGCTGTCATCGATGGGCGGGCGTACCGCATTGGTGACGTGCTTGAAGGCGTCGATGGCCGGCGTTTCACGCTCGTCGAAGTTTGCGAGAGCGCCGCGTTCGTGGAGTGGAATGGTGAGCGGTTCGAAATTCGGTTGCGCACGTCCTCAGGATCGAGCAACGCAACCGGGCACGGGGGAATGCGCGATTGAGCGCACGGAGTTCGGAGAACTCCGCAACGCCGTCTGAAGCGGCAACGAAAGGGACTTCGGGAACACGCATGACGAACTTGAACACGGACATCATCGCGGCCCACACGACGCACCCGCGGACCTTTGCGTTTCGCCGATTTGCGTTCATCGCAACCGCAGCAGCATGCGCATTGCAATCGCCAGCTTGGGCGCAAGGCGCGAAGCCAGCGAATCCTGCTGGAAACTCCGGTGGAAACGCAGCAGTCAAGCCGACGGAAGGCCAGGCGGTCGCTGAGACCTTCACGGTGCAATTCCAAGACACCGACATTTTGCAGGCGTTGCAAATGTTGTCGATGCAAGGTCGCCGAAACATTGTGGCATCGAAAGGCGTTTCCGGAACCGTGACCGCGAATCTGTTCGACGTCACCGTGATGGAAGCGCTTGATGTTTTGCTGCGCGCGAATGATCTTCGCATGGAAGAAGCGGGCAACTTCATCTACGTCTACACCCGCGAAGAGTGGGAAGACATCGCGCAGAGCCGCTTGAAGAAGTCGAGCCGAAACTTCCCGCTTGAGTATCTCAACGCGAAGGATGCGGGCGAGTTCATCGCGCCACTACTCTCGGAAGCAGGCAAGGTGTCATTTGTTGGTGACGTTGAGAAGGGCTTCCAACCTTCTTCCACCGACGGCGGTAGCGACAGCTGGGCGTTCCAAGGCATGCTCGTTGTCAGCGATTTCCCTGAGAATCTGAAGTCGATCGAGAAATTGCTCGCCGAGATTGACACTCCACCAGCGCAAGTCGTTGTGGAATCCACCATCGTTTCGTCGAAGGTCGATCAGAAGGACGGATTCGGTGTTGACGTTTCCGTCATCGGAAACCTCGATATCGCTGATCTCACCAATCCACTGTCGGGCGCAAACGATCTCTTCACTGGCGACGTTGGAAACAATGGTCAGGTCGCGAACTCTGTGAACACGGCAGTCGCAGGCTGGGATCGTGAGTCGACGCTGCGCGTCGGCGTCGTGTCGGATGACGTCTCGGTCTTCCTTCGTATGCTCGACAGCGTGACCGATACAACCGTGCTCGCACGCCCGCGTGTCATGGCACTCAATCGGCAGCGTGCGCAAATTCTCATCGGTCGTCGTGTCGGCTACCTGACGTCGACGACGACGCAGACTTCGACCACGCAATCAGTCGAGTTCCTCGACTCCGGTATCAAGCTGATCTTCCGTCCGTTCATCTCATCCGATGGTTCGATTCGAATGGAACTCGCACCGAGTTTGTCGGATGCGAAGATCGAGAATCTCACGGATTCGCAGGGCTCTGAACTGCCCGTGCCGAACGAAGACACGAGTGAGATTGTGACGAACGTGCGCGTAAAGAGCGGCCAGACGCTCGTGCTCGGTGGTCTCTTCAAGGAAGACACCAAAATCGAGCGTCGCCAAGTTCCAGGCCTTGGCGATGTTCCGATTCTCGGAAACGCGTTCAAGGGCTATGACGATGAGTTGAAGCGCGAAGAGATCATCTTCCTCGTAACACCAACCATCGTGAAAGATGACGTGGCGAAGGTGTGGGCCGACGAAGCTGAGCAGTTCGCATCAGCCGTTCGGATCGGTGCGCGCGAGGGATTGCTGCCGTGGTCGCGTGATTCGCTCACGACCGCGCAGAATCAACAAGCAATTGAGGCGCTTGGCAAGGGCGATCGCGATCTCGCGATGCACCACATCGAAAACTCACTTCGTCTCTCGCATAATCAGCCTGAGATCATTCGTATGCGTGAAGAGTTGCGCGCGGGCGGAAGTGCATCGCAGGCCAACTACGAACGCAGCATGATGCAGCGCATGATCGAGATGAAACTCGACGACGCGTCCGACGCATCGAGTGGAAAGCCAACGGCAAACTTGCCGACGGAGACGGAGTCTTCTTCGACTTCGGCGATGTCGAACGATGCGTCGACAAGCCTCAATGGATCGACACCAAGTGCCGTCATGGAAACTGCGTCAGAGAACGCCAATTCCACCGTTGCACCGAATACAGCGATGTCGCTGGAGGTTGAGCGTGACTTGAATCGCTCGACAGAGGTTGCAGAGAGCGGCTCGTCGACGAGCGCAAACGCGACGATCACTCTTGAGCCTGCCGCAGAAGAAACTGCGGACATGACATCGTTTGAAACGGAGCGCTTCAGCAAGCTCGAAACATTCTCGGTCGCGCGGCCGAGCTCCAGTTTCTTCGATTGGTATCGATGGAGCCCGAGTTATCTCAGCGAGATGTACTGGGATCGCGTTGCTGCGATTTCCGACTCTGACGCTCAATAACCGCACCGAAAGCGCCGACATCCTCACAGGACGCACCGCGCCCATCCCGGGCGCGGTCGCGTTTCCGAAACTCGGAGTCGATCATGCGTAGTCTGAAGACACTCTCACTTCTCTCAGTCACGGCTATCGTTGCACTCACTGCATGCGCCCCGCGGACATCCGGTATCGAGGCTCGCCGCGAAGCAGATGAGCGCTTTCGTCGTACGACCAGTCTTGTGAGTTTCGATCAAGCGAAGCAAGCCTTTGAAACGGGCGAACTTGACAAGGCGCGCAAAGAGGTCGAGTCGGCGATCGCACGCAGTGACAAGGAAGCGAAGTATTGGTCGCTCCTCGGTCGTATTGAGTTGGAAGCGAAGCGGCTTGAGCGCGCGCTCACTGCGTTTGGCAAAGCGATTGAGAATGATCCGTCGCTCGCAGAACCGTACTACTACCGCGGCATCGTTCATCAGCGTTGGAATGATCTCGCGAAGGCCTCGGAAGACTATTTGAAGGCCTCAGAGCTTGCGCCTGAGAAAGTGGCGTATCTCTTGGCGACCGCTGAGGTGATGGTTGCGCAACGTCAACTCGATGAGGCGCGCATGCTGCTTCTCCCCAAGCTGGCACAGTTTGAGCACAACGCGGCGATGCATGAACTGCTTGGAGATATCTCATTCCTCAAGAACGACGATGCGTCGGCTGCGCGCAGTTACGAGCGCGCACTCGTCATCGATG
>JAIYCA010000288.1 GCA_027488265.1 Planctomycetaceae bacterium | reverse complement strand
GGGCTGCGACGACGAGCGCGGAGCGAAGCGAAGCGCGAGAAGATGACGTGGGCGTCGGAGAACGTTCCGTGTGGCATCACCTCTGGTGATGGCGACGCGTGGTCGACGCCGAGAATGTTGCGCGTTGCGCTGTGCACTATTGACGGGCAATCGAACGTGCCCCACGCACAGCCACTACCCCCTGCTTCGCAGGCGGATAGTGCCACACGAAACGTCGGCCGACTTCGGCATCGTTCGCTCAGGCTTCGCTCCGCTCCGACTTTGGTCGTGTCCCTGCGCGCTTGAACTCGACCCCCACTCGCCGTCTGAATAACGGCACCCTCGCGCGAGCGGCTAGATTGCACGCGTGCCCGTGATCCTCGAACCGACTCCAGAGAACATCGCGAAGTGCGCCGAGCGCCTCCGTTGGGGGCTGCCCGTCGCGTTTCCGACGGAGACGGTCTACGGTCTCGCGTGCGACGCGCGCAGCGAGGCCGCGGTTTCCGAGGTCTACCGCATGAAGCGGCGGCCGTCGTCGAATCCGCTCATCGCGCACGTCTCGGGCGTCGCGATGGCGAAGGAAGCAGTCATCGGTTGGGATAAGCGCGCCGACAAACTCGCGGAGGCATTCTGGCCGGGCCCGCTTGCGATGATCTTCAACCGCCGCAGCTCGATCTCGGCGCTTTCGGTTGGCGGCCGCACGTCGGTTGCCGTGCGCAGCCCCGCGCACGCAGTCGCGCAGGCGTTGATTTCGGCGTTCGGGCACCCGATCGCCGCGCCGAGCGCGAACCGCTCCGGCCGCATCTCGCCAACGACCGCCGCACACGTTGCCGAGGAGTTCGCCGACGTCGCGGATCTCCCGATTCTCGATGGCGGCGCTTGCGAAGTCGGCCTCGAATCGACGGTGCTCGACCTCTCTCGCGCACGGCCGATGATCTTGCGCCCTGGCGCGATCAGCGCGAAAGACCTCGAACCCATTCTCGGCCCGGTCGCCTCGCCCATGATCGGCGCGCAAGTTGGTAGCCCTGGCACCGCGGCATCGCACTACGCGCCCGCGAAAGCGACGGAACTCGTCCTTGCAAGTGATCTCGCGGCGCGACTCGCGCGCGAAACGGCCGCGATCGCCGTGGTCGCGTTCGCGGGTACACCCATCGCTGCGCCGCACGAACTCTTCGCACTCCCCCGCCACGCCGCAAGCTACGCACAACTTCTCTACGCGACACTTCGCCGCGCCGACGCTTCGGGTGCAACCTCGATTTTCATCGTTTTGCCCGATGAAACTGGTGGAATCTGGGACGCCGCGCACGATCGCATTCGCCGCGCAGCCGCGAAACGCCCCGCGCCAACGACGTGACACGACGTGAAACTCTGCACGACTCTCCGCGAGCAATCGCGCGTTAGAACTCGGCCTTCGCGGGCGCGATCGCATCGAGTTCGATGCGATTCGCTTCAAGCCCAGTGCCCATCGCGCGCTGCAGTGCGGCGATTGCGCTTTGGTAGCCAACGAGCGACGCGAAGTACGCGTCTTCCGCTGCGGCCAAACCATTCTGGAGTTGGAACTTCAACTGCAAGAACTCGGGCGTGAGCGCCGCGAGCGTCTTCTCATCGACGAGGAGCGCACGCAGATTTTCCGCCTGCGCGAGACGGAACGAGCGATTCTGTTCGACGAGTTCGCGATACGCCACGCAATCGGTCAGCGCGTTCTTCACGGCGAGCACCGTGCCCTGCACCGCTTGCTCGTACGCAACAACCGCTTGCGATCGACGCAAACGCGCGACGCGGTAGGCCGCTTCCGGCGCGCGATTTCCGATCGCTTGGCTGAAACGCAAACCAGCGGCGTAATCGATGAAGTCGCCGTTTCCGATGTCGGAATACGAACCGCCGAAATCGCCGTCGAGGCCGAACCACGACATGCTCGCCGCCAAATCGAGTTGCGGGAGTCGGCCGTTGTCGGTGACCGTTACGCCGATCGACGTCGAGTCGATCGCGATGAGCGCCTGTTGAATCGCGGGAGCCTTCGTGATCGCCGTCTCGATCGAGCGCTTGAGATCGGCCTCAAACGCCGCGTCACTCGGGACGTCCGCGGGCACCACGTCGACTTCGCCGCCGACGGGAAGCGTTGGATCGTTGAGGAGCACCTTGAGCGTGTTCCCCGCTTCGCTCAAGCGCCGCCGCGCTTCGATGACGAGCGACTTGCGGCTCTCGACCGTCGCGACGGCGTTCGCGTATTGCGCGAGCGTTGCGTCAAACTCGCGGCGCTTCGCAAGCACATCGCGCACTTCTTCGCCAACCTTCACGAGCCACTCGGCGCTCACGAGGCGCGCGCGCGCCGAAACCAACTGCCAGTACGCTTGCTCGGTTTTCGCCACGATGTCGAGCAGTCGTCCGCGCGTTGCTTCACGCGAGGCGCGATCGTTGTTCTCGGCAAGGCGAATTTGCGCGAGCGCAACGTCTTCGCCAAAGCCGCGCAAGAGCGGCTGGGTCACGCCGAGGACCACCGCACTCTGCCACGCCGGATCGGGGACGTAGAGATTGCTATCGAGGTTGTCGATGTAATTCGTCGCAGCGGTGATACTCACCGCGCCGCCCGATTCGAGCGCCTTGTTGAGCCCCGCGTCGAAGTTCCAATTCCGCTGGTTCGAGACGTTCGGAATGACGGGCTCGGTGGTTCCCGGGAAGAGAATTCCGACCGACGGCTGATTCACGCGATCCCAACCGAGGCCCGCGCCCACGACCCAATCGAACGCGGCTTCCGCGCGGATGATGTCCTGCTCGGTCACCGACTCTTCAAGCCGCGCCGTCTGCACATCGAGGTTGTTGCGCACCGCGGCGTCGACTGCCTCGCGCAGGGAGAGCATGACGCGGCGCGGGGCTTCCGCCGTCAGCGGCACGACACCCTCGACCGTCGAACCGAGTTGCGCCGATTGGGGCCCGATCGCGTCGAGTTCCGTGCGCCGCGCGGAGAGCATGCGGTCGACATCCGACTCGCGACGCTCGACTTTGGGTGCGGGCGCTCCCGAAAGCGTGTCACTCTGGCGAACCGACGTCGCTTGGATCGCCTGATCGATCCGCTCCTTCAACTGATCGCTGTCCGACGACGCGAGCGGCGAGCGACAACCAACCAGCCCACCCCCTGCAAGCAGGACGGCGAGGACAAAAGTCGAATGGCACATCGGACGCGACGAACTCGGCTGGCTAGGCGACATGGGCGCGGATGGTAGCCGCCCCAACCTTCGAAAAACTCGATTCGAGCGGTCGAACACGGTGCTTCCGGAAGATGGGTGCATTTGACGCACAAGGCGGAAGAAACGCGCTACATTCCGCGCATGACTTTCCGTTCGACCACCGCGCCGCGCGCGCTCTCCGCTGCGTTCGTCATGACGACGTTCGTTGCTGGACTTGTCGTTGTCCCAACCGCCACCCTTGCACTCGACGTTGCGTACGCGCAGTCTTCCGCCACGACGCCTTCAAATACGACGGCGAAGACGCCGTTTGATGCGACGCTCGCGAGCGACGCCGTTGTGCGTTGCGCTTCGAGCGTTGAAACGGGCTACGTCTTCGGCAGTTTGCCCGCAGGCACGTCGGTGCGCGTGCTGCAAGAAGAGCCAGGTTGGGTGCGCATCGCGACGACTGGCAGCGCATTCAGCGGCTGGTTTGGCTACGTGAAGGCTTCGCCCGGCGTGACGCTTTCTGCCGATGGCAAGTCGATCAAGATTTCGTCGCGCGCTGAAATCACGGCGCCGAACGCGGATCGCGAGTTCAATCCTGACGCGAGCTATCGCGCGATTGGCTTCTTGCTCGCAGGAAACGAAGCGACGGTCGTCGATCAAGTGAAGGGTGATCAAGGCGCGACGTACTACGCGATCGCGCTTGGAAACGGCACGTCGGGATGGATCGCGTCGTCTGCGCTTTCGAAGCCTGCGGTGACAACGCCGACGCCAGCAACGACAACCGACACGACCAAGCCCGCACCAACCGCGACTGGCACGACCACTGAAACGGTGACCGATGTCAAGAGCGAAGAAGCGATCGTGGAAGTCGACACCGAAACCGGTCAAGTCATCCGCGCTGAAACGACCACGGAAACTGTGACGGACGTCACGACCACCGACCCGAATGCGAAGCCTGAAGCGAAGACCGATGCGAAGACTGACGCGAAGGCTGAAGTCGTGCAGAAGGTGAAGCGCATTCGCGTTGCGGATCTCGAAGCGTCGTACAAGGCGATGCGTGCAGAACCCACGGAAACCGCCGAATTTGAAGCACTTCGTGAGCGCACGCTCGCGATCGCGGAAGATTCGACGTCGACCGCGAGCGAAGTGCAGCGCGCGAAGTTCCTCGCGAAGAAGGTCGAACTCGACATCACGATTCAGAAGGATTTGCGCGAAATCGCCGAGCGCAAGCGCAAGCTCGATGCAAACTTCAAGGGCGTTGCCGACCTTGAAATGGCAACCTTGACGCGCATGCCGTACGACAACGTCGGCCGCCTCAACGCGTCGAAGTTCTACACCGGCGAGCGCATGCCGCTCCTCTACGTCTTGCAAGACCCAGGGACGGGCTACACGATCGCGTACATGGTTCCGGATGGCACCTACGACCTGTCGTCGATGCTCGGCCTCGTCGTGGGCGTCAAGGGCCCAGTCAAGTACGACGAGAGCCTCCGCCTCAACGTCATCACGCCGAACTCGATCGTGCCGATTACGCCCAAGGCTGGTTCGGCCGCTGGTTCCGGCACCGTGACGGCGACTGGGAGCGAGAACACGCCGAATTCCGACAAGTGACCGCGCGGCGCGCGGCCCCTCCGCCGCGCCGACCCCTCCAAACGGGGCGCAGCCTCACCAACTATTCGCGGCCCTGCCTGAACACTTTCGTTCACGCAGGGCCGCGCTCTTTTTCTGTGCTGCAAAGTGCGCGAACCTTCGCTATACTCCGCGCCGTCGGGGCGTTAGCTCAATTGGGAGAGCGATGCCTTTGCAAGGCATAGGTTACCGGTTCGACCCCGGTACGCTCCATGAACGAGAACCCGTCAGTTGGCGGGTTCTCGTTGTTTTTGCCGTTGTTTTTGTCGGGTCTTGGTCGCGGTTTCGTCGCGACTCTTTCGAGCGTGCGATCCATCCACGCGCAACACCCACACGCACGCCGTCTCGTCATGTCGAATCTCTGGCTTCACATCGTCGCGATCCCTTCCGCTGGCGAGCACGCCGCCATTGCGCGTGATGAAGCACGCCACGCCTTCGGCGCACGACGCCTCAACGCGGGCGATCACGTGACACTTTTCGACGGTGCGGGCACCATCGCCGATGCCGTGCTTTGCGATGAACGTGGCCGTGACGGAAGTGTGCTCGTCGAGATCACCGCACGTCGCGAGGAGCCGCGGCCATCGCCCGAAACGACGATTGCGTTCGCAGTGCCGAAGGGCGATCGCCTCTCAACGCTACTCGACCTCGCGACGCAAACGGGTGTCGCGCGCTTGGTCGCGATCGAGTGCGCACGCAGCGTGGTCGACGCGGACAAACTCGATCGAAGCGAGCGCTGTCAACGGATCGTCGCGGAGAGCGCGAAAGTGGCGAAGCGTGCATGGATGCCTGAACTCGCGACGGGCGGCGATCTCGTTGCATTCGTAAGGACAGAACTCGCGCGCGGCGCTGCCGTTGCCGTTGCTCACACGGAAGATGGCGCCGGTGCTGTGCGCGCGGGATTGCTCGCGTGGCGATCGTCGCTCGACGCCACGCAGCCGCGAACCGTCGTGATCGGGCCCGAAGGCGGCTTTGAGCCGAGTGAGCTTGAAACTCTGCGCACGTGCGGCGCTTCTTTCGTTTCGCTCGGACCGTGCGTGATGCGCGTCGAAACCGCGGCCGTCGCGGCGGCGGTGTTGCTCCAGGCCTGACTTCGCGTCGGCCGCCCCGGCGGCACCGCACGTAGGCCATTCATCCGCGCGCTGGTACTTGCTCCGCATGCGGTCGACATCGCACACAACGCGCCTCACCACACGGTTCCATGTGCGCCGTCGCCGTCCCCTCACCGACCGCCGCGAGGACTTCGCGCTCAATCGCGCTCGCAATTTCGTGCGAATCCGCCACACTCATCTCACGCGGCACGCGCAAGTGCATGTCGACAAAGTGCAGTCGCCCTTGATGCCGATGCCGCACAGAGGCGTACGAACAGATCGCAGGCGACTCTCCCGCGCGATGTCGATCGAGAACCGCGAGGATCTTCTGATGATCCTCCGCATCCTGCGCGCCAAGAATCGAAGAGAGCCCGCCAAACGCGACACGCGTACCAACGACGACAAGCAGCACGCCGACGCCGATCGCAACTGCGGTGTCAATCCACCCTTGCCCCGTGATCCAGACTGCGACGAGACCGGCAAGTACCGCGAACGTCGTCCAAAGATCGGAGAGCAGGTGCTTTCCATCACCAACGAGCGCTGCGGATCCTGTCGCGCGCCCAACGCGAAGGAGCGCAAATCCCGCGACGCCGTTGAGCACCGCGCTCGCCGCGACGAGCGCCAGCCCGAGATCTAAGCGCGCGACCTCGACGTTTCCTCGATAGACGCTCTCAGCGCTATGTGCGAGAACCACAAGCCCCGCCACCGCGACCAAGACGCCCTCGAAGAGCGCACTGACAAACTCGATCGGCCCGTGGCCGTACGGGTGTTCCTCATCCGGCGGCCGCTCGGCATAGACAAGCGCGAGAAACGCGCCGATCGACGCCACGATGTTCACGATGCTCTCAAGCGCATCGCTGAAAATCGCATCGGAGCCCGTTGCGAGCCAACCCGCGAACTTCAAACCAAAGCCAACGACTCCGACCACGATCGCCCAACGCGCCGCCGAGCGAGCGCGTCGTGAGATTTGTGGATCGGGTGGCCGAGTTGCCATCAGCGCAAGGTAGCGAAAGTCCGCGCTTCAGCGGGCGACGTGTGGCTGACGGATGACGTCGGAAGGGCAACCGCGCATGCATCGCTCCGAGCGCGACGCTCGCCAAGCGCCACACGTCACGCGCCACACGCCACGCGCCACGCGCCTACATCGGCGCGAGAATTGCAGCACGGTCGAGAATGCGCCAACCCGTCGGACGGAAGAATGGAAAGCGCCCCATTGCTCCAACGAGATTGCGCAAGTCTTCCTCGTCCAATGTCCACTCGCAGTGTTCATGCGCAGACTTCGATCGCATCGACTCTCTACCGAGATCAGATCGACGCGGGCGCGCCGCGCGACGCTCGTCTTCTCGCGCGCGGTCCCGACGAATCCACTCGAGCGAGAACGTCCGCTCGCGCATCGGCCAATGGTCGAGTTCCTCCGCGACTTCACTCGCTTTGTTGGTGCAGATAGCGAGCGTGCGCTCGTATTCGTCGACGGCGTCTTCACCACGTCCCGTGCCAGACCTGCCACGCGTGGCTGCCCGCACGGCGATGTTTGCGCCGAAAAGTGACCACCAACCCGCGGCTTCACGCACCGCTGGAGCCTCGCGAATACCTGCTTCCTCCGCTTCCACCGCACGTTCCAATCGAGCGACAACTTGCTCAATCGCGTCGGCCGCGTCGATCTCACCGACCGCCGCGCGCACTTCGAGTATTCCGCCGGCGGCCGCATCGGCGAGTCCCACGTACTGACTATCGCCGAATTCACTCGCGAGTTGTTCGTAGAGCGCCTTCGCGCGCACGAGTTCGCGCTGCGCGCTCGCGCCGAGTGCTTCGAAGGCTGCGTCATCGCGCGCTTCGAGTATCGCGCGTCGATCGCCGTGGCCGCGCAACACGTGACAAAATGCTCGCGCGACACGTTGCATGCGAGTGCGCGGGCTTTCGATGGATGGATCCGTCAGAAGCGAAGACGCAATCGCGCGCGATTCGTCGAGATTCCAAAGCGCGTGGTTGGCTGCCGCCAAGTTCACGCGCAACATCAATCGCACATCAGCTCCAACTCCATGCTCGCCGAGACCCTCGCGCACACATTCGAGGACGCGCGTGTAACGACCGCGCGCGTCGTACGCACCCGCGAGTCGATTTGCAGCAACTGCACGTTCGTGACCGTTGCGCGCAATCGTGCGCATCGCAAACGCTGTGCGCTTCATGCCATCGACGTCACCAGAACGATGCTCGGCCTGCGCCTGCCTAT
>JAIYCA010000320.1 GCA_027488265.1 Planctomycetaceae bacterium | reverse complement strand
GTTCCGTTGAAGCCTGAGATGGCCTTACGGCTCGTGTCCGCGGTGTCGGTGAAACCCGACGTCGTTGAGAATCCGCCCGAGGCGCTGTCGATGTAGAGGACGAGCGCGTCGTTGAACGCGCCAGCGCCCTTCGTGATCGTGAACACAACATTGGCGCCATTGAAGCCGACATTGAGCGTCGAACCGCCGATGGCTCCGCCGAAGCTGCCGCCGCCGTTGCCGCCAGCGGTCAGGCTTGCGCAACTCGCCGAGTCGATCGTGCCGTCGCAGTTGTTGTCAACGCCGTCGCACGCTTCCGTTGCGCCAGGGTAGACGAGCGCGTTGGTGTCGTTGCAATCGAGCGACGCGCTGCGCGTGGCGCGATATCCAGCGTTCGTCGTGCTTGGGCAGAAGTTGGCGCCCGTTGCGCGCGTGTAGGTGTCGTTGTCGGCGTCGGAGTAGTACGCGACTTTGTCGCTCGCAGCCGCGTCGACTTCGGCAGAGTTGTTGTCGCAATCGTTGTCGGTGCCAACAGTCGAGCACAACTCTGCTGCGCCCGCGTAGATCGCCGCGTTGGCGTCGTTACAGTCGGTGCTGTTCGCAACGTAGCCCGCTGCCGCGCTGCATGTCACTTGCGACGAAGCCGCGTTGCCGAAGCCGTCGCCGTCGACGTCCGCGTAGAAAGTCGTCTTATCGGCGGCGTTGGCATCGATTTCGCTCAGGTTGCCGTCGCAATCGTTGTCAACGCCCGCGTTCGCGCAGAGTTCCGCAGCACCGGGGTAGGCGGCCGCGTTGTTGTCGTCGCAGTCGGTGCTTGCGAACACGCCGTCGCCGTCGACATCGACCTCTGTCACCGTGAGGTTGTTGAAGAAGAGGTTGCCGCCGTCGCCGCTATTCTGGAACTCGTCGTTTGCTGCCTTGTTGACGATGCGCACTGCATTGACGCTCGTGCGTCCGTTCCCCAACGTGCCGGTGTAGGTCACGCCGCGATAGGTCATCGCATAGGTTCCGAGCCCCGTCAGGCGCAGCGTGACCGTGCCACCGTCGGCGGTGTACGGGATCGTCGTCGTGCGCGTGGTCGAGTCGCCCAAGGTGTACGTGCTGTTGCCACCAACGAAGTACAACTGTGCCGCAAGACCGGTCACGCTGCCGAGGTTGTCCACCGAGAGAAACTCGACCGAGACGTACTTGCCCGTGCGAATCGTGCCGTGATCGAAGTCAATCTTGACGCTCTGCCCCACTTCGAGTGCGCCGCCGAGCATTTGTGTCGCGTGAATCTCTGAGTTGGAGTTGCAGAACAACCCGTTGCTCGTCCAGACCGCCCATGCAGGGTTGCCGGCGCCGGCGCCAGAGTTCAACGATCCACCGTTCGACCCGCTGTTCCCCAAGAACTCGCCTGTGCAGCCATCTTGGTAGAGCGTCCAACCGTTTGAGCTTGGATTGCCAGTGGCTGAAAGCACACTCGCAGGAAGTCCGTAGGCGTAGAACGCCGTGTGCACGCCAAGGGTGTTTGCGTAGCCCGCCGAATCACCAACCCACTCCGTCGAAGGCGTGAACGAGGCGGTGCTCGTCGTGCGGCCCGAGCGAATCTCGGGACGGCGAATGAGGCCGTTGCTGTTCGTCGCTGAGCTTCCGGAGCCCCACTGGCTTCCCGGGTTGTTGCCCACTTGGCCAAACGAGTCGACGACGGTGTTCCCCGCGCCCTTCACAAGCACGAGCGCGTCGTTGCCGCTGAAGGTGATGCCTGCATCGAGGACATCCGCCTTCGCGATGAGCGCGGAGATCGTGGTGGCTCCGTTGACGTACACGCGCTTGCCGCGGCTCGACAGCGTGCCTGACAAGTTGATGGTGGCGGATGGAGTTGATGCGCCGTCGTCGTAGCGCAGCAGTTTGTAGCCGCCAGCGGCGAGGTCGATGTCGGCACCCGTGCCGTTGAAGAGCTCAATCGCGTCGGCGTTGGGTGACACCAGGCCACCTTCCACGTACTGCGAAATGATCACATCGCTCATCTGCGCAGAGGCTGCGGTGGTGATGGCGCATGCCAGCGCGAAGCTCGCAAAAAACGGCGTGTTGACGGCGTGAATGGCAGGCGCGGCGTGGCGCATTTCAGATCTCCTCAAACAGACGGAGCGGTGAACAGGCACCCGAAGTTGACGAAAAATCGGGGTAGACGGTCCAGTCACGTCGAACCATGCCACAAATTCAACGCCGTCAAGTGGTTGATGTTCAATTTTTGGTGCAGTTCGCTCTCGCACGATGGTGCGGGCGGTTCCGTAAAGCCCGAGAATCGCACGCCTGCGTGATGCCGGAAGGTCCGCAGAGTGACGGAATCACGCGAAGAAGCGTTCGCACAGCGAGCGCGCGAGAGAACGAATTCAACCAGCCACTTTTGCCGATAGTGTTGCGAGATCGCATTTCCAAATCACTCTCTGCGGCGCACGTATGGAGTGATTTCGCTCCCTGTCTGACGAGTTGCATCGTCCAAAGTCAATGCCCCTCCGCTGCTGCCCACTTCCCATGTCGCGTCCACGTCCCGCCGCCGCTCTGCTCACGCTGTGCGCCCTCTGCGCGTCGCGCGTCGATGCTGCGCGCGCGGCGATGACCGCATCGAGGGCCCCTGCTTCGCAGGCCGCAAGCACTTCGCAGGCTGCTACCGCCCCGCAGGCCGCAAGCACTTCGCAGGCACCGCCTACCAAGCGTGTGCGTCGATACAACGCGGTGCCGCCGACGGTGTATCCCGGCGCGAAGGTCGCGTTCCCGCAGTTTGCGTCGTGGCCGAAAGGCACGGCGCACGCGACGTATGCGGCGGGAACGGTGTACGTCTTCGAGTTCTTCTCAACGACATGCAGCCACTGCCACGAAGCGGCGCCGATCGTGTTGTCGCTCGTGGAAGAGTTCGCGCCGCAGGGTTTCGTGTTTGTCGGCGTGACCGATGAAGACGAAGCGAAGGTGCGCGCGTGGCTTGAAGGCGAGGAGGCGAAGGAGTTCGTGCAGCACTCGATTGCATGCGACCCCGCGAAATCGGCGCAGAAGACGCTGCAAGATGGGACGTACCAGGTGCTCTCGCCGCGGATGTTTGCGGTGAAAGATGGCGTGGTGCTTTGGTACGGGCATCCCGAGATCGCGCGCGAGCCGCTCGCGAAGATTGCCGCGGGTACGTGGAACCCCGAGTCGATTCGGCAGGAATTCGTGACGAACGCGCTCATCGCGCGCGCGAAGAATCAGACGAGTTCGCTGGTCACGCAGTGCGAGAAAGATGGCGACTGGGTGAAGGCGTTCGAGTTGTTCGAGTCGATCGCGGCGGCGTTCCCCGAGCAGGCGGCGACGTTTGAGTTGCAGAAGTTCGGCACGATGATTGGCCCCGCCGACCAACCGCTCGAAGGCTACGCGTATGGCCGCGAACTCGCGGTGAAGTACGCGAACGACATTGCGTCGCTGCGCACGCTCGCGCGAACGACGCTGAATGTGCCCGCAGTCCGCGTGCGCGATCTTGATTTCGCGTTCGCCGTTGCGCGCGCGGCCGACATGCTCGGGAAGGGCGAAGACGCACGCGCCGCGGAAGTACTCGCGCTCGCGCATTTCTCACGCGGCGATCGCGAGAGCGCGATCGCCGCGCAAGAACGCGCAATTCGCCTCCAAGAGAACGCGAAGTTGAAGCGCACGTACGAGCAACAACTCGAGAAGTACCGCAAAGACGACCCGAAGCCCGTGCCCTACACGCCGCGGCCAAAGCCGAATGCGGCGGGCGCGGGGGCGAATACGCCGGCGAATACACCTGGCGGTGCGCCAGTGAACGCGCCAGCGAGTACGGGCGGGTTGATGTGAGGTAGGTGCTGAAACAAGACGACGCGAACTGTTCGCGTGAAAGTCACTATCCAGAGAGAAGTTCGCCGTCGTCTAGCCGCTCCCCCGCGAAACGATGATCGAGCGGAATCCGCCGCGGAACCCGCGGGGGATACGCGTTACTTCGGTTGCTCAGCCTGTGGTGAAGGCGACGCACTCGACTCCGACGCTGCCACCGGCTCCTTCATCAAGACCTGTCGCTTCATAAGGCGCCAGAATTCTCCGATCCACTGCTCGTCGATCTGCGCTTCGCCGTTGATTGAGAAACTCAATCGCACCGATGTGCGTGCTGGGTCGATTTCTCGCAGCAGCAGCGACACGGAGTATTCAGTGTCGTTGATGTAGGGATACACCCAGATTCGCTCTTGCGTGCGATCGATTTTGCGAGTTGCGGTGACAACGCCGCCTTCGCGATCGGAGTGAGAGACCGTGAAGCCCGAATCAAAAACCGCATCAATGGCGGCGCGATACGTTGCGTTCATGTCCGCATCGACTTCACGCGTCGTGATCGCGGAGAGTTGTGCTTGCGAATACTGACTGATGTTGCGAGTCGGCGCGCATGAAACGCACGCCATCCCGAACAGCATCGCGGGAATCAGCAGAAGCGACGTGCGATAGAAGCTCGATTTCATGTTTAGAAGCGGTATGAATCGAGGCGATAGTCGCGAACGACATCGTTCGCGTCGAAGTAGATGATGAGCATGGTTGAGACGGACTGCGACACCTTGCTGCTCGCGTCGTAGAAAATCAGGGTGCCCGCATCGACGCGCGTTTGGTACGAAATCTTGTCGTACGTCCAAATCTGCTGGTCGCCTCGATGCGTGGTTTGGTCAGGCGGGCCGAATGTCTCGAGCACCGTTGCCTGCGTTGTCTTGCCCTTCTCAATCGAGAGTTTGACCATGCCTGGAGTCAGGCGACTTTGCGTTGTCTCGCCCGCAAGCGCGTCGGTCTCGCTGCGCGCAAACTTCGCGCATGCATGGAGTGGCAACAGGCCGACGGAGCAGAGAAGCGCGACCGCGATGAACCGACGACGCGCGATTCGACCGAGGAAATCATGAGGGAGAAGCGAAGGCATCATGTCAATCTAGCAGACGCCAGATGCCAATCGGAAGCCAATCAGTCGTCAATCGGTTACACAGGTTTGAATCGACCGCCGCGATGGCACTTTCCAAAGTCCTCGTAGGCCCACTCGCTCTTGGATCTACTACTCCCCCTCCTCGAAGAAATCACTGTCGATGCGATACGTGCGATAGACGCGTTCTTCGCTGACGCCGAGGCCGCAGTCGACCATGAGCGACGCGAGTTCGCGTCCGTCGACGAGGCGGAGGCGAAGGCCGTGCAGCGAGTCGGCGTATTCGCGCGCCTCGCGCGAGAAATCGCTCGTCGTGATGAACACGCCCTTCTGCGCGCGGCCGTGCATGGCGCCGACGAACGACTGGATCTCCGGGCGGCCGACCCTGTTCTGCCAGCGCTTCGCCTGCAAGTAGATCTGTCCGAGTCCGAGGCGATCTTCTTTGATCACGCCGTCGACGCCGGTGTCGCCAGACCCGCTCGACAGTGCCGAGCGCACTTCGCTATCTGACGCACCGTAACCAAGCCGCACCACCAACTGCTCAACGAGCCATTCGAATCGCGTCGGCGTCATCGCAGCCATGCGTTCGCGTAACTCGTCTTCGACGAGCGTTCGAAGAACACGCTCGCTGCGCGTAATCGTTTCGGATGTGATCGCTTGCTCAGGTGCTGCGGGAGCTTCAACGCTGTCGCTCGATCGATCAGCCTCCTCAAGGCTTGTCGCGAGCCAGTCACGCAACGCCGGAACACGGCGAAGTTCCGCGAGCGTGATCTCCTTCGGATGCGTTTCGAGCATGCGACGGCCCGCATCAGTCAAGCGATAGGTTGCGCGGGCAACGCGCTCGATCAACTCTGCCTTAAAGAGATACGTGCGCGCCCATCCGATGCGATTTTCAACCACCGTGAACTGGCCCGACGGCAAGCGTTGCGCAAGCTCATCGGGTGTGAGGCCGCTCTTTGCTTCAAGTCGCGCGCGCACGTCGCGCATGTGCAGCGCACCGTCGCTTGCGAGCAACGCGAGGAACGGGCGGAAGAACTCGTCGTAGGTTGGAATGGGCATGGGTTAGGTGCGGTGAGAGATCGGAGGATGAACGTGCGCCAACGGGTGATTCGAAAGCAGCGCGCCTGAGTGCGACAGCGAGAGTGCTTGGCACGCTGATGCGCGGCGCGCCAATCAGCCAAGGCCCAAACACGTGTGCAGAATTCTGACAGAGATACTGTGCACTTTGGACAATTGCCCAACACGACATGCCGGGGCCGACGCGACACGCTTTGGCTCAAAACGTAATCTGCTCATGCGCAGTGCGTGGGTTTGCCTACCGGCCACCTCAGACCGTCTTCCGCCTGTTGAGCCCTCGCCTCTCTCCCGTGTGCGCACTCCTCTTTCCGGGAGCGCGAAGGCCAGAGCGCAATCTCAGGTCTTCTGTATTTGGAATATTTCTCACCAAATCACTTGCAAGATCGCTGCTCTGTGATAGTCTTGGCATATTGGAAGTCGTATCTAGCAGTACCTAAGCGGTCTAAACCCATGCCAACCCAACGAAACAGCCTCGTCCAGTCCATTCGCCTGACCGGTAACGGCATAACCGTCTGCCTGCGAGTCGAGCGTGGTCGGCCCCAAGATCTCGAGGACTTCCTCCGCGAGAACGACCTGACCGACCGAATCGACTTCGAAGGGCGACCCCCTCTCCAGGCCATCCGCGATGACCGGGAGAAAGCCACCCAATTGAGTGCCGCCTGATCACTGCCCCCGACCACCTCAACCGATCCACACGAATGTACGACCAGATCTTTCCAATCCGAATCGAGAGCGCATTCCGAGCGCTGGCCTACACCCACGCGGTCGAAACGGGCGCCGTGACGCTCAATCCTCGCGACCAACAAGACACACAGCCGCGCGCGCTTACGACCGCCGAACTCGCGCTTCGCAACAGCGCCGCCGAAGTCATCCGCAACTACATCACGGGTGAGATCCGCGTTCCGCGCGCACGCCGGCCGCGTGCAGGACGGCAGGCCACTGCGCGGGGCTCCATCGAGCGGCTCCCGAGTCTCGAACTTGATTTCGGTGACGACGCCGACCAAGACCGCCCCGCCGCCTGATTCTCCAGAAAGCAATCGATGCCTACCCACATCGACAACCTCGCCGAGTGTCCGATTGTCCGACTTGCCGAGGTCGCCTCGATCCGTCTCGGATTCACTCCGATCAAGGAGAAGCGCGGCGATTACGCCGACGACGCGTCTCGTTCCAACCGAAGGCTGGCCGGCAGCGATTTCGTCCGCCGCACCGTACTCATGTTGCAGCCCTCCAACATCGCTGAGGACGGCACCATCGACTGGCCGCGGCTCGAGCGGGTCAACGTACTTCCGAAGCAGTCCTACGAGAGCCACGCTCTGCAACCAGGCAGCGTTCTCCTCTGCCTTCGCGGAGTCATGCGTGTCGCCAATCTCACTTCAAAGACCCTCACACACGACCTCGACGCGACAGCTGAGCCACTGCCGATCGTCGCCTCAGGTGCATGGGCTGTCATTCACCCACATCGAGATCTTCTCACTGCGACCTATCTCACGTGGCATCTCAAATTGCCTTCCACAACAAGGCAATTGCTTCAAGCGCGAACTGGTACAGCCCTTCAGTTCATTCCGATCTCGGCCGTACAGGAAATGCACCTTCCGGTCCCATCCCGCGATACGCAAGACGCTGTGGCCCGCACCGCAGGCCTCATCGATCAGGTAGAGAAACTCGAACAACAGCGACTCGCGCTGCTTCGCACATATCTCTCTGGATCGATTCGAAGTGAGCGTGCGAGCAGGCATGAAGCCAACGATCAATTGACCTCCAATCGCGGTACCGCCGCCCACTGACAGCGCCACACTGCACCAAGACCAACTTCAAGAACCTCCCTGAGAAACACCAAAGACATGGCACGCAAGAAGAACACGACCGAACCCACCGCTGACGCCACCGACATCGTCGTCGCTGGCCCCCTGACCGCAGAAACCGTCAACCGCATCGTCTGGCGGGCTTGCGACACCTTCCGGGGCGTCGTCGAGCCGGCGAACTACAAGGACTACATCCTGACGAT
This sequence comes from Planctomycetaceae bacterium, assembly GCA_027488265.1. Taxonomy (GTDB): domain Bacteria; phylum Planctomycetota; class Phycisphaerae; order Phycisphaerales; family SM1A02; genus QWPT01. The sequence continues at coordinate 1,436 of JAIYCA010000320.1, read as the reverse complement.
GCTGTTCATCAAGTACCTCACCGACGCACGCGATGAGCGCAAGGCGATGTACGAGGCTGAGTACAAGGGCGACGCTGCGCGCGTGCAGCGCGCGATGTCAAAGGAGCGCTTCCAGCTCCCGCCCGACTCCGACTTCCACTACCTCCGGGCCAACGCCAAGTCCGCCAAGCTCGGCGAACTGATCGACGGCGTGCTCGACCGCATCACAGACGCGAACCGCGGCAAGCTCGACGGGGTCTTCCGCGAGATCACCTTCAACAGCGACAAGCTCGGCGACACGAAGGAGCGCAACACGCGACTCCAGCACCTCGTCGACGACTTCAGCCGCCCGGAGCTCGATCTCCGCCCATCCAAGATTCAGGGCCGCGACGTCATCGGCGACGCTTACGAGTTCCTCATCGGACGGTTTGCTGCGGAGGCAGGCAAGTCGGGCGGTGAGTTCTACACGCCAAAGGAAGTCGCGCAGCTTCTCGCCATGATCCTGGCACCGAAGGAAGGTGACACCATCTGCGATCCGTGCTGCGGCTCGGGTTCGCTGCTCCTTCGAACCGGCAAGCAGGTCGCTGGAGGGAACTTCGCGCTGTTCGGGCAGGAGTTCAACTCCCACACCTGGGCGCTCTGCAAGATGAACATGTTCCTGCGCGAGGCCGATTCGGCCCGCATCGAGCGGGGGGACACGATTCGCTCGCCGCGCCTCGTCGAGGGCGGCAACCTGATGAAGTTCGACGTGGTGATCGCGAATCCCCCCTTCGGCGTCGACAAGTGGGGTGACGAGATCGCCTCGACCGACATTTACGGCCGCTTCACCGACGGCATCCCCCCCAAGTCCCGCGGCGAGTACGCCTTCATCCAGCACATGGTTGCGACGCTCAAGGAGAACGGCGGCCGCGCTGGCATCGTCGTTCCGCTTGGCGTCCTCTTCCGCGGCGCGAGCGAGGGCGTCATTCGGCGCGCCTTTATCGAGCGCAACCTGGTCGAGACGGTCGTCGCGCTGCCGTCAAACCTCTTCTACGGCGTCGGTATCCCCGCCGCCCTGCTCTTCCTCCGCAAGGGTCGCAAGGACAGCGATGTCTTCTTCGTCGATGCCTCGCGCGAGTTCGAGGAAGGCAAGAACCAGAACAAGCTGAGCGAGGCCCACCTCGCCAAGATCCTCGCCACCGTCAAGGCGCGCAAGAGCGTGGAGAAGTACGCCCACCTCGCGACCATCGAGGAGATCAAGGCCAACGACTACAACCTGAATGTGCCGCTCTATGTCGACACTTTCGAGGAAGAGGCCCCGGTGGACCTCGTCGCCGTGAAGGCCGACATCGCACGCATCGACGGCGAGCTGACGAAGGTCCGCGCCGAACTGAGCGCCGCGCTCAAGGAGCTGGGACTTTGAGCAAGCTCAAGACCGACTACATCGCTCTGTCTGAAGTCGCGGACGTTCGCTTCTC
>JAIYCA010000374.1 GCA_027488265.1 Planctomycetaceae bacterium | reverse complement strand
CCGAAAGATCTTGCGAACGAAGCGTGACCATACCCGTGTCATGCGGACGTGGTGAGAGTTCGCTGAAGATGACTTCATTGCCGCGGACGAAGAACTCGACGCCGAAAACTCCCGCGCCATTCTTTCCAGCAAGTCGCTCAACGACCTTCGCCGACATCTCACGGGCGGCGCGTTTCGCCGCGGGTTTCATGGGGCAGGGCATCCACGACTCTTGGTAATCGCCGCGCTCTTGTCGATGTCCGATCGGTTCAACAAACTGAACGCCTCCACCGCGCGAAGCCCGCTCCTTTACCGTGAGTTGCGTGATTTCGTAATCGAAATCGATGAACTCTTCGACGATGACTACAGGTCGATCGCCACGCATTCCTTCGATCGCGTACTTCCATGCTTTCGCGATCTCACCCTTGCTTCGCACAACCGATTGACCTTTGCCCGAAGAACTCATGGTCGGCTTGACGACACATGGGAGTCCGACGCCCTGTTTCGCGAGGATCGCATCTGCGAGTTCTTGCGCGCTTGCTGCGTAGGCATAGCGCGCGGTGCGGAGGCCGAGTTCTTTTGCGGCGAGTTCGCGAATTGCATCGCGATTCATCGTCATGTGTGCCGCGAACGCGCTCGGCACAACGGAGTAGCCTGCTTTCTCGAGTTTGAGCAATTCACTCGTTCGAATCGCTTCGATTTCCGGAACGATGAAATCAGGCTTGTGGCGACGCACGCAGCGTGAAAGCGCTGCGCCATCCAACATGTCGATCACTTCGTGCGTATCGGCGACTTGCATCGCAGGCGCATCTTCGTAGCGATCGACTGCGACGACGCGACATCCGAGACGCTTCGCACTGATCGCGAATTCTTTGCCAAGTTCACCGGAGCCGAGGAGAAGAATGCGCGCGGTCATGACTGTGGTTTCTCCGGAGAAACTGCGGGATTCGTGGTGGTTGTCGTCGGTGCAGTCGGTGGTGCTGGCGGCGCGAGCGATGACGCGGGTTCGTTGGTCGTCGCAGACACTGCAGCCTCGCGCTCTCGAAGGAGTGTGTCGAGATTCTTCTCGAATGTCGCTTTGAAAAGTGCGGTCGTTTCGTCGTTGATTGCGCGTCCATAGCGCACGACCTTCATGCCCACTGGATAGTCGACCCACATGCGAATCGAGCGCTTGCGCAGGGAAAGCGGATCGGAGACGTCGACTTGAAGGAACGCGGCACCTTGTCCGTAGTACACACTTTCTGCGTAGGGGACATCGATTTCACCTGCGGCGCGATCAAGCCGCGGGCGCTCGAGACCTGGCGGAATCTCCGCGGGCATCGCGCCTTGCATACGAAGTACATCGATCGTGTCTTGCCAAACTTCGTCGGCGGTGCCGTACATCGACACGGTCGAACCGCAAGCGGCGAGACTCAGTGCGACACAACTAGCGGTGATGCGAATGAGGTTGGTAGATCGCTGGAACACGCGCGCAAGGTAGCGGAGTCGCCTTTGCTTTGGCCGCTCGTAGAGCGCGCTTTTGGCTTTGATCGAGCAGTATCTCGGCATTGTGGCGGCAGCGCGGCGCTCGCCACTGCACTCAGCCGCGATAGACTTCTACTGACCAAGTGCTCGCAGCACAACGGTCGCGTACGATCCGCGCGGCAAATCGAATCGCACGGTCAGGGCGATGTTCGCGGGGCTGTGGCCTGCGAATTCATCTCGCGCTGGGGCTGAGAGTTCAAAGTTGCGCGCCTCGATCACGAATGGTCGATCGCCGCCACCAAAGTATGGGCGCTGCAGGCCGGGAATGCGAAGTTCGCCGAGCGTGATCTCTTCGTCGGCGAGAACACCTGACGCGATTTCCGCGAGACATTCCGGCATTTCCGCGCGTGGCGATGGCATGGGAATCGGAAGCGCGCGGAACGCAGGCGTGAGCGCTGCCGCGCGTGGGAAGATCAGGGGCCCGAAGAGATCGTCCGCTTCAAACGCGCGTTGGACGGTGGTGTCGGAGAGCGCGTCGGCGAGCTCGCGAACGATCGCATTCCAAAGATGTGATTGATACGCCTCGACGCAGATCTCCTGCGTAAATCGAGGCAGCGCCGTGAACGCATCCATGAAGGAACCGCCGCGGGCGAGCACTTCGATGGCGCCGCGTTCGGGCATACGCGGGAGCTTCCCGAGCGCAGTCGTCCAATCGCCCCAATGGTTGGCGAGTGCGCGTGACATGGTGCGAACAGGGCCGGAATCCTTGCGGGCAGGGGTGCCAATCGCGAGTCGAAGTGCACCCTCAAAATCGCCTTTGATGAGCGCGCGGGCAACAAATCCTTGGCCGTGTCGCGCGCTTCCGAAGCGTTGATCGCCGAAGTAGTTGACGATTTGGAGCGGCGCGTCGGGTCGATCGACGAGCATGGAAGCGCGGCGCGCCATCTCATCGGCATGCCACTTATCGAGGCCTCGCACAACAATCGTGAAGCGATTTCGCGCGATGATCGTGCTGTCTGCAGCGCGTGGAACGAAGCCGAGTCCCTCAATCCGCCAGGACGATCCACCGTCGTCAGCGTGCGGATCGCCCTCGCCAAGTCGTTCGCCGAGTTCGCGTGGCGGAGCACCGCGCAACGCGGCCCCGTCGACGGTGATCAATTGCGTCGTCACCGCGTGGCGATCTTTCAAGCCAGCGGCAGCAACGCATTCGCGGCCAACCCTCAAGGCGCGCGCGACAAATCCGATGGCGTCAGGAGTCGCGATGCCGCGCTTCTCGAGTCGATAGGCAACAAACGGTCGCGACGCGTCGCGCTCGGGTGCGATCGACGCGAGAAACGTCGACGTGTGCACTTCATCGACACGGAAATCATCGGGCGTTCGGCGGATCGTCACGGGGCGACCAATGTATCCTCTCGCGCGTGTCACAAGGACGCGCCGAACAACTCACCGCAGAACGTTCGAAGAACGAACTCCCGACGCTGCGTGTCATCGAGCCGAATCTCGCTGGCCCGAGCGGCCATTACGCAGAGTTCATTCGTGCACTGGCTGCGCGATCTGACGGGATTTTCCGCGCGATTGAAGTGGTCGCCGCGCCGCGCGCATCTTCGTTTCTCGCGTCGCTCGGGAGTGCGGTTCCGGTCGAGGCAGTCGCGCTTCCGTCGGGGCCGCTCGCTGAACTTCGAGCAATTCGCGCGTCTTTGCAAGCAGGAAGGCGCACGCTTGTGCTCACTGCGACGGCATTGCATGCACTTGCCGCCGACCGCGGGGCGTTTCTTTCGCGCTCAAAACTCGGCGCGCTTTCGATGTTCGTCCACTGGCCGCTTGCGAAGCCGCGCGATCGATT
>JAIYCA010000369.1 GCA_027488265.1 Planctomycetaceae bacterium | reverse complement strand
TCGATGATCGTCTTGCCCGCGCCCGACTCGGAGCGCAGCGTGATGGCCTTGCCGTTGAGTCGCACGAGTTCGCTGTAGGTGCCGGGCGCAACGATGACAGTATCGCCATCAACCGATGCATTGATCGCGGCCTGAATCGTCGCGTGATCCGCGGGCACGTGGATGTCTGCCGCATCCGCGATCGATGCCCATCCAAACGCGGCCGAACTCACAAAGACAAACGCAGCGCTGCGCGCCAAACGGGCTCCATCCACCATGATGCGATCCTCTCAACAAAGACACCGAACCGGGCTGGGAGACGCTCCAGCCTCGCCCCGGATTTTCTTTTCCCGCAAGCAATCTTGCGAACAAGCAGTCTCGCCGTCAACGTTCTAGGCGTCAAGAGTCCAGTGCGTGGTTTGCGAAATTGTCTCCGCACGGGGCAGACGGTCGTCGACTCGCTTGTAGTCGCAAGTTGTTTCCACGTCGGTGGTTTCGTGTGCAGCTTCCCGAGCGTGTACGCCGCACCTCGCGCTGAGGCTTACAGCCGCTATTTCGACCGCTTGTAGAAGTCGACCGCGCGCGCGCCGAACTGATCGACCGTGTAGCCGAAATCTTCGACAAGCGCGGCTTCCCAATCTTTGCCGCCTTTGATCGCGCGCAACCATGCGCCGAAGCGATCAGGCTGCTGGCGAATCATGAGTTCAACAATCACGTAGCCAACGGCGTACCCGATGGCGTTGGGGCCAGGCCACGAGCCATCGCGATAGTTGTAGCGCATGACTTCGGCGACATTTCCACCGCCGCGAATGAAATCAAGCGCCTGCGGACGACGCTCCTTATCAACAGGCGAAGTCTTGAAACTCACGGCGGCGATGTACTCGCTCAGACCTTCGTTCGCCCAATCAGGAAGTCGCGCAGGTGAGTGGTAGCGGTGCACGATGCCGTGCACGGTTTCATGCAACAGCGTCGAGTCGAAGCGATCCTGATCGTCAGTCCAGAAGATGTTGACGTAGACCTGTGGCCCAACTTGGTGACAGAGCCCAACGACGCCGCGCGGCACCATCGCGCCGAACGCCGCTTGTTCGACAAGTCGAAACTTCTCTTCGCTTGGTTGAAGCAGAATGACGGCCTTGCCCCAGAAGAGATTGAGTCCCGCGGGAATCCCGAAGAGTTCGAGCACTTTCTCGTACATCGCATCGAGGCTGCGCGCGCACTCCTCGACGGCTTCGCGCTTCGTCGCGGCGTAGAGCAAGAAGTAGCGCGTTTCAACGGGAATCGCTTGCATGCCCGACACTTGGCAAATCTCTTCCGCGCGCTTCTTCATTGCGGCGACGGCGGCTTCGTGTTCTTCGCGTGTCAAAACGGGCCACGGCGCAGTGCCTCCATCAGTCTTCGGAATACGCGAGCTCATCTCGGTGTGCTTTGCGATTCGGAAGTCGTGTTCGGCATCGACGAGTTTGTCGGCACCGCGTGTGCGCGCTGCGGCGATCTTCGATTTCGCCTCGCTCGCAGCTGCGCCTTTCAGAGATTTCGCCGAGCGATCTGCGCGATCGAACGCAGCGTCGGCCGCCTTCACGCGACCGATCGACATCAAGAGCTCGCCTTTCAAGATGAGTTCATCGACGTCTTTCTCGTCGAGAATCTTGCTTGCGAGCGATTCGAGATCGTCCATGTGGACGTTTGACCACATCGTGCGTGGAAGGGCGTCTTCGCCTGTTGAAGCGCCTTCAAACGCATCGCTGTCGAACGCCACAACCTTGCCGCTCACACGCTTGCCATCGCGCGTGCGAAACTTGACTTGCACTGGCTTCTTGAGTTCGCGCCGCGCGAGCGTGGGCTTCGGCTCGTCGTTGGTCGAGGCTGCGTTTGCGCTCGCATCTTGCGCTGCCGATTGCGAAGTTTCTACCGCCGCTGCGGCGCGTGCGCACAAAGAAACTCCCGCGGTGAAAGCGAGCGTCGATGCTGCGAGGACGTGCAGGGCAGGGCGAATCAGCATCCCGACAGACTACCCGCGAACGCGCTGCGAATGAAATTGAAAGCGAAGAGCGTGCTGCGCGCATCAACGGATGCGCAGCGTGTACTTCTGCTCGATCAGCCATGGTCCGAGTGAAGGGCCTTGCTTTTGGCCACTCGCGGGGCTACCCGCAGCGGGCGGCAAGATCGGCGCGCCCGTGGCATCGAACGCCGTGATCGATTTGTACTCTGCAGTGATCGCGATGAAGGCGCGTGCCGCGAGTTCGTAGTCGCCGGCCGGCAGTGGCGCGTCATCAACGGAAAGATCAACGGTTGCGATGGCATCGCTTGCGAGTGTTGGTGGGTCGGTGCTTACAGCGCTCCAAACACTTCGGCCATCGATATCGAGCGCAGACAAAATGCCAACCGTTGGCGCGAGCGCCGGCATCGAGGCTTCACCAAATCCAACAAAGCGCATGCGGACTTGGATGGTTTCTGGAGCGCTATCGCTTGCGCGTGCGTTGCCAGTCCTTGCTACGTCGATGATGAACACTTCGCGCGAAGAGTCCGATGTTGGCACTCGCTCGCTTGTCGGCGTGCTTCCTTCAATCTCGACGCGCAACTGGCAGGCCGCGCGCGCAAGACGTTCCGCGTACTCCGACGGAAGCGTGCCGTTTGCAACACTCGCAGCGATGTACTGCGCGGCGCGGAGTTGATTCTCTCCGTCACCGCGTGCCCACGCTGCAATCTGCACCAGCATCGCGTCGGCAAGGCGACGCTGTTCACTTGCAGAAAGCGGACGCGCGGCGAGCACCTCAAAGGTGTCGCGTGAAACATCTGGAATGCGCTCTGCCGCAGCGAAGAGAAGATCGTTTGGAAGCGCGCGGCCGATGTACGGCGCGACGTAGATGGGAAACCAGTATCCGAGGAAGAGGAAGGTGCCCCCCATCAGCCAGCGCACCACAAGAAGCCGTGATTCAGAAGATCGCACGCTGCCTGCTTCAGCGAGGGATGTTCCGCACTCGGGGCACGACTTCGCGCGATCGGCTGAGAGCAGCGTGTGTTTGCACTTTGCACAATGAAGATGACTTCGAACATGGTTTGCGCTTCGCACGGCGAGGTAACCCATGAACGTGAAGCCGCCCACCCAAAGTGCTGTGATGGCACCGACCCACGAGAACGGCGCGATGACAGCAACAAGCACGGCCGCGAGCGCGACGTGCGCCGCAGCGCGTTTCCACATCGGTTGATCGAAGCCGAGCCACGCGTCCCAAATCATGCGCGTCGAGCGCGCGACTCGGCGGAAAAGGCCGCGCGGTTTCGTTCCGCGTTGTGCTGCACGCTCACGCAGTGCACGCATTTCGCGCGCGCCTTGCGTGTGTTGCCGCGTCAACGCTTCAGGAGCGGTGGCGAGGGCTTCGTAATAGCGCACGATCCACGGCTGATCTTCGATGATGAATCCGTGCCCGCAACTCGCAGGGTCATCCGCGCGCTCGCAAAGAGGCTTGAGACAAAGCGGGCAAACGCAGCCTTGCGCGTCCCACACTGAGGCGCCGCGCTCTCGCCAGAGGATGACGCCGCGACGCATGTACAAAACGATTGCAAAGCCCGGCGCGCACATTGCGGCAATCGCCGCGAACATGATGAAGAGCAGCTTCGGTTGCGTTGGAAAGGCGAAGAAAAACAGCGCGCATGCTCCGATGAAGAGCAGGAAAAACACACCGCCTGCGAAGATCAGCGGGAGATTCGGGTTTGTATTCGCGGGCGTCGCGACGAATCCATCCCATTCTGCTTTGGGAATCGACCACGACACGAATCGCGCATCGCGAAGGGGCGTTTCGTTTGTAGCGCCTTCATCTGCGCTCTGCGTAGTGGAGTTGTTGGCGTGTTCACCCATCATGGCATGCGCCTTCTGAATTTCGAACGTGTTACGCAAATGCTGCGATCGCGAGCGTGACCCACACCACAAGCCCGAGCGGAAGTTTCGCGAGTGTGCCGAGCACGCGCCCGATCACGGCGCCGAGTGCGGGTTTCGCAGTTTCTGCGAGCGTTTTGTCACGCGTCGAGAGTTCGCCGATGACGGCGCCCGCCGCGGTTCCGACCGCCGCGCCGATGATCGTTCCAACAATTGGAATGACAAACGTCCCAGCGATCGCGCCGAGCATGCCGCCGATGACCGAGCCCCACATGCCGCGCGCACTCGCGCCGAACTTCTTCGCCCCCGCGGCAGAGAGCAGAAACTCAAGCAATTCTCCGACGCCGGCAAGCAACGCGCACGCGGCGAGCGTCAGCGGATGAAAAGTGAGTGGTGCGCCCGACGGAAGCCACAAGCGATCGATGAGGTCGACGAGCGTTGCCGTGCCGATCAAGATCCACGTGCCAGGTAAGCCGCTGATGAGTGCGAGCATGCACACCGCGCCCCAGAGTGTGAAGCCGACGCCGAAAATCGTTTCAAAGTAGGGGGTGAGTGTGGCGGGAGTCATGAGCGTTTCTCGCGAGGAGGCGCGGGCGCGCGTACGTCTGCGGGCGCTTCGATGCGCGTGATGGCGGCGCGCCACGCATCGTCTGTACGCGTGAGTTCGATGCGATAGAGAGTGTCCGCGGGGTTCTGCGCGCCGCGCCAACGAAACTCTGCAAGACAGCGGTCGATGCGCGGGTCGAGAGGGGGCTGCGGTTCGACGAGCATCCATCCGTCGCCGTGCGCGAGAGGCTCGACGGTGCCGCGGTTGTTGTCGAGCACGCGCGTCGTCGAGAGCGAGAGATAGAGCGCACGATGCGGAGGCGTCGCTGTTGCGAGAAACTGCCCGACGCGCAATCCTGCGGGGGCGCTTGTCGTTCGGTCGAGCCACGCATCGAGCGGCAAACGCCACGAGTGGGCCGCGAGGGCGTCGTCGTGCGGCGGCTGGCGGCAGTCAAAGGGACCGATGAAGAGGTCGAGGTGGTCGCCCTCTGGAGCGCCGCGATGACGGCAAACCGCAGCACGCGCAGAAATCGCGCCTTGCGGTCGCGTCTGTTCGAGGGGAGTGCGGGGTCCGCCCGCCGCTTCGAAGTCGGCCTCCATGGTGGAAGTCTCGCCCAATTCCGCGGCGCTGTCGACCGCGAAAAAGGGCGCGAGAGTTCGTATGATCCGCGCCCTATGAGCCGAGTTTCCGCTTTCGTCCGTACTTCCGCTCTCGCCGTCGCGTCGCTTGCGATTCTCGCGGGTTGCCAAGGTCGTCCAATGGTCGCTGCAAAGAAGGAGGCGGACTTCGCCTTCGAGCACGGCGACTACGCGAAGGCTGCGCCTGCGTATCTCGAAATCATCGAGAAGGCGCCGGGCGATTGGGAAGTCGAATATCGCTACGGCGTCTGCCTCGCGGAACTCGGCAACTTGCGCGAAGCGCGCACGCACGTCGAGACGGCGCAAGCGGCCAATCCGAAGAGCGAAGAAGTAGCCGCGGGTCTCGCGCAGGTCTACTTCAAACTTGGCGAGAAGCAGAAGCTCGTGCAACTCCTGCAAGACCGCGGCAACCTGCAGCGCTCGCTCCCGAGCTTCATGCTGCTTGCTGATTACGCACTTCAGATGAACGACGCTGACACCGCGACGACTGCGGTGAACGGCGCGATTCTGCTTGCGGATGGCAAGGACTTCGAGCCGTATCTCAAGGCCGTGGAAGTTGCGGAGAAGCTCGGCGACACGAAGACGGCATC
>JAIYCA010000238.1 GCA_027488265.1 Planctomycetaceae bacterium | reverse complement strand
GATTCGCAGGAAAACGCCACTCGTCGCCGTGCTTGTACGCGAGCAACACGTAGAGTTCCTTGCGTGATTGCATCTCTTCCAGCGTGCCGTGGAATCCACCATCGCGACGGAATGCGACGAGCGCGTCTTCCACAGACTTCATCGCAATACGCATCAACGAAAGCGGATAGATGACGATCGCCACACCGAGTGCACGGAACTCCGCTTCGGTGAGGTACTTCGTCTTTCCAAACTCGGTCATGTTCGCGAGTGTCGCGCCCGACGACGCCTTCATGAAACGCGCGAATTCATCGGCGTCGTGCAGGCCTTCCGGGAAAATCACGTCAGCACCCGCTTCGCGATAGAGATTCGCGCGCGCGATCATGTCATCAAACCCCGTCACGTGTCGCGCGTCGGTGCGCGCGATGATGACGAAATCGCGTGAAAGCCGTCGCGCGGCCATCGCAGCCACTTTGTCGGCCATGTCTTGCGCTGAAACGAGATCCTTCCCGTCGAGGTGCCCGCAACGCTTCGGGAAAACTTGATCTTCGAGGTGCAGCGCAGCAGCGCCTGCGCGCTCGTAGTCGACGACCGTGCGGATCGCGCACTCCACTTCGCCGTAACCCGTGTCGGCATCGGCGATCACTGGGAGCCCCGACGCATCGGAAATCTCGCGGATCGTGCGGCACATCTCGCTCAGCGTGATGAGCCCGATGTCGGGATAGCCCGCGACGTTCGCCGTCGCGCCACCCGAGATGTACGTTGCTTCAAAGCCTGCACGCGCCACCGCGCGCGCCACCAACGCGTTGAAACTCCCGGGAACGAGAACGGTGCCGCGCGACATCGCCTCGCGCAAGCGGCTTCCTGGATGAACTGCGTGCATTGGTGGAATGTAGCCGACGCGGATGATGGCACGGAACTGCGCACCGCTTCAGGCGGATCGCGTCAGGATCATCAGGTCAGGCGTACGCCTTCACGAGATCCGCGCCCGGGTAGTAGCGCGAGAGAATCGCCGAGGGTTTCGCGCCCTTTTTCGCCATGGCTTCGGCGCCGTACTGGCACATCCCAACGCCGTGTCCGTGGCCGCGGCCCGAGACGACGAGTTCCTTGCCGACGACGAGCGGCTCGATGAACGCGCTCTTCAAGCGTTCCTTCGAAGGACGCAAGTTGCCCGGCCGCGCGGGATCGGCGTTCAGCGCGAAACGCAGGCGTTCGGCCTGCACTTCGTACAGCATGCCCTTTGCGTCGGTGATTTGGAATCGCACGGGTCGACCCGCAGCGTTGCGTTCTGCGATCTCGATACGGCGAAGTCCATCGACCTTGAAAAGCGACGCGTAGCCTTCTTCACGCGCCCACGCGGGCAACGTGCGCCCGAACGTCGCGAGATCAAACTTCGATTGCCAGCGATAGGTCGGCGCCGAAGAACAGCAGTCACGTCCGTCCTTTTTCGTCACCATCAAAGGCGGAATGTCGTGGACGATCGACGAGGAAATCGCGTCGCGCGCGCTCGCGCGTTCACCGCCGCAGCAACTCGAGTAGTACGCGGGCACCACGCGACCAGTCCAAAGAAGCACCTCGCCGCGCGTTCCCGCGACGGCGTCGATGCTGCGTTGATGTTTCGTCGCACCGATCCACGCTTGACCAAGTTCGCCCGCGACAACGTCGAAGTGGCGGCGATTGCGCCACTGCGCGATTTCACAAAGCGCCCAACTGCGCGCGGCGACGGCCTGCGCGCGATGGACGTTGACGGTCCACTTGTTGAAGAGTTCCTGCGCGAGTACTCCCGGCAGATACGTCTCCATCGGAACTTCGTGCACAACATCGACTGGCTCGTTCGGATCGGTTGGCTGCGGCACGAGTCGCACGGTGCCAGGCCACTCGCTCTCTTTGCCGCCCGCGATCGACGTCGCGCCTGAGAGTTTCAATCGCTGCGGTTCGTCGCGTAGTGCCATGATTTCGAGCGTCGCTCGCGCGGGCAACGCAAGCGGCCGCGCCCGCGATGTTCCGGCCGCTTCGGTCGCCTTCCAACCAGCGTCGGTCCAGCGGAACTCGACGGGCGATTGTCCGACTGTGCCTGGCTGAGCGTTTCCTGGCTCGATGATCCAGAGATGCGCGCCAGGTCCATCGATTCGAATCTTCGGATCGGACTTCGGAAGTCCCCCGCTCTTCACGCGGATCGCAGGTTCGGTGGTTGGCGGAAGCGGACGCTCAACTGGTGGCGCCGGAGGCTTCGGCGTTATGCCGTCGGCCTTGGCTGCCTCAGCGCCTTGCTTCGCGGTGTTCGCAGAGGACTGCTTCGCTGCGTTCCCACCCTGTTGCATGGTCTTCGCAGCATCACCACCTGCGCCCGAGGCGCCTGTGGCACCGGATGCGCCCGCTTCGCCGCCCTCAAGGGGCTTGGAAGAACGCGATCGCTTCAGGCCTTGCGGCTGTTCGCACGACAACGCGCCACCGGCTGCGAGAACCGCAGCAGCGAGGATGAAAGTGCGCCTGTTCCGATCGAAGGCCTGCGGATCCATGCAAGCTCCTTCCGTGACATCAGGCACCCGCGCGCGTGCGCAGGTCGTTCGCCTGTGAGATCAACTCAGCGTACGAAGCGAGAGGCCGTGTTGGACCAAACGCTCGCGAATTTCGTGCAGACTCGTCGCGCCGAAGTTCTTCACGCCCATCAACTCCGCTTCGGTGCGCGAGGCGAGTTCGCCGAGCGTCGCGATGTTGAGGAGTTGCAGCGCCTTGCGTGCGCGCACCGAGAGTTCGAGCGCCGAGATCGGCTTGTTGAGCACTGCTTCGGGCACGGTCGCCTTGAGTTCGTCGAGGATGTCCTTGCGAACACCGACGCGACCCTGACCTTCGAGGCCCTGACCGAGGCGAAGGCCCTTCGAAGCGAGCATTCCCTTGATTTCGACGAGCGATTGCTCGCCGAAATTCTTGTAGCTGAGGAGTTCGGCTTCGGTGATCTTGAGGAGATCGCCGAGCGTGCGGATCTGCATCTTCTTGAGGCAGTTGCGCGCGCGAACCGAGAGTTCAAAGTCGGTGACCGGCGTATCGAGCACAGCGTTTCCAAGCGGGCTTGCGCCTGGATCGGTCTCGACTTGCATGTCCTTGCTCGCGACGACGTCCTTCATGAAGAGACGCGCGCGCTCGTGATTCGGGTCGGTGTCGACGACCTGCGTGAGCAAGCGCTCAGCACGGAGGTACTCGCCGCGGTCTTCGCAGATCACCGCGAGGTTGACAAGCGCGTTGAGGTGCGGCTTCTTGCAGCTGGTGATTTCGGTGTACAGCTGAACCGCTTCGTTCTC
>JAIYCA010000345.1 GCA_027488265.1 Planctomycetaceae bacterium | reverse complement strand
GGGGCGCGTAATCGGGGCGCGTAATCGGGGCGCGGAATCAGGACGCGTAATCGGAGCGCGTCATCGGAGCGAAGAAGTCCAGTATCGGCCCATCTTCGAACTCGTTCACCGCCAGATTCCCGCGTACGATGCGCGGCCTATGTTCTTCGCGACCGTCGCGACCACCGCTCTTCTCCTCGCGCGACCCACGCTGGCCCCGCAGCAGGAACCTGCGCAACCTGCGGTTCCTCCCACGCCTGCCGCACCGGCGACGACGCCCGCTGCGACACCTGCGACGCCACCTGCGACGCCCGCTGCGACGCCTCCCGCAACAGCGCCGGCCACCGCTCCGACAGCGACACCCGAGCCACCCGCGCCGATCGTGCCGGAGCGCGAAGTCAATCCAAGCAACAGCAGTCCAAGTGGCGATGCCCCGCTCGCCGCGCCCGCGGAAGTTCGCAAGCGCGCGTACATCGTGGTCGATCGCGTCTCGACCGCCGCAGGCACGATCGAGAGCGACAACGAACAAGTCATCGTGCTGCGCGACGAACGCGGTCGACTGAAGACCTTCACGAAGAACCGCGTCCTGAGCGTGACGTATCTCTTGGAAGGTCCTGCGGGCCGTCGTGTGCGCGTGATCTTCAACGATGGGCGCACGCTCATCGGGAAATTGCTCGAAGACGGCTACGAAAACGTCTCGCTCGAAATCGAAGGTATCGCGAGCAAGTACCCGCGCGCAGCGGTGAACGAGGTTCAACCCTATCCGACCGACGACGAGCTCTACGAACGATTCCGCACGTCGCTCGAGCCCGATCAATACACCGGGCGTTACACGCTCGCGCTCTGGCTCTACAACAAGAAGATGTATGCAGAGTCGAAGCACGAGCTCGAAAGCCTGCTCGAAGCAACGAATCACTACGAAGCGAAGCGCTTACTCAACGAAGTGAACGCGCAACTCGCGCTCATGACGCCGAGCGAATCAACCGACACGCCAGCGCCGCGGGAACGACCGACCAAGCCAGAACTCCCGTCGAACATGCTGTCGAAGTCGGACGTGAATCTCATCAAGGTCTACGAACTTGATGTCGATGACCCGCCGCGCATGCAAGTTTCGGATGAACTCATCCGAACCATGCTCGAGAAGTACGCGCAGAGCGAACTCATTCCTGCGCGCGCGGCCGACCGAGCGGGCTTCTATTCGAAAGAGCCGATCGAGATCGTCAAGACGCTTTTCTCGCTCAAAGCACGCGAGCTTTACCCGCAGATCGAAGTCCTCGGCGAACCGGAATCCCTCAATCTCTTCCGCACGCGCATCCACAACGCGTGGGTCATCAACAACTGCGCCACAAGCCGCTGCCACGGCGGGCCAGATGGCGGACGGCTCTTTATTTTCAACAAGGATTTCAAGAGCGACGTCACGCGCTACACCAACCTGCTGGTTCTGCTGCGCACCAAAGTCGACACATTGCCGCTCGTCGATTTCGAGAAGCCCACCGACAGCCTGCTCTTCCAATACGCACTGCCTGTCACCGAGGCGCGCCGACCGCACCCGGATGTCAAGGGCTGGGATCCCGTGCTGACGTCCTCGCGCAAGGGCCTTCAAGAGGACTTTGTGAGTTGGGTCCGGTCGATGCGCGTTCGGAACGGCGACTATCCCGTCGACTACACGCCGCCGGCGATGAAGAAGGCGGAGCCTGCGGTCGGCGGTTCAGACCGCTGATCGCACGGAACTTTCGTCCGCCACCCCGCCGCTGAGTTCCGGTGCGGTTCCATTGCGGTTCCGTCGCGATTCCGGCGCAGCTCCGGCGCAGTTCGACCGGCGCTCCGACCCACCCCAACGCGCCCACGCATAGGCGCATTCCTCCCAGTTCCGATACACTCCGCGCCCCCAGTCGACGCCACCGCTCGACGCATTCGCGTCGTGCCGTCCGCATACCCCGCCAGAGGGCAGGTTTCATCCGATGAAGCAGCGTTTCTCGCTCCCGACTTACCCGACCCACTCCTTCCTCTCACTGGCCGCTGGCCAACGTGAGATTGCTTCTGGCCTTCCAAGAAGCCTCCTCGCCGCATGCGTTGCGACCGCACTTTCTGCGTCGCTCCTCGTCGGTTGCGGCGACCCCAAACTCGCCGAGCAGGCGAAGTTTGAGAAGGAGTTCAACACGGTCGCGTCGAGTTACGAGAGTGCAGTGCGCGGAAACACCGCCCTGCTCTCCTCGAACCCCTCGAGCGAGTCGGTTGCCGCGCTTCGCGCACTTGCGGAACAAGCGAAGGCGCTCTCCGGCGGCACTGCCGCACAGCAGGAAGCCGCCACTCAACTCGCGGCCTCGATGTACCGCACCGCTGGCTCGATCGAGCTCGCGCGCGTGAGCCGCATCGAAGCTGAACAAGAGATCGCACGCTCAGTCGCGTTCAACGCCTCGTTGCTCGCCGCTGATCTCGACGCGATCGGCGCGGCCGCCGAAGCGTTGGACTACTCGAACGCCACCGCCGTTCCCGAAGCGATGAAGAGCGCGACCGCGAACGCCACGCGAACGCTCCAAGAGGAAGTTCGCACGCTCGAGCGCCCACTCGGCCAGTTGGTCGCTGAAATCAGCAGCCGCACGGCCGAACTCGCGCGCCTCGAATCCGAAGCCGCAGTCAGCATGCGCCGCGCGCGCGAGTCGAGCGCGAAGATCGCCGAAGACTACGTCAACGAGGCCGCTCGCATCCAAGAAGAAGCACGCGGCGTGCGCAACACGCTCGCGGAGAAGACGATCGAGGCCGACGACAAGGCGATCTCGTTGAACCTCACGCAGGTTGAACTCGAGAGCGTGAAGGCTGTTCAAGCCGCCGCCACCGAAGCGCTCGACTTCGTCTCGGGTTTCCGCGCGGAAGTCGATGGCGCCGCGACGAAGGTGCGCGATCTCGCCGCTGAACTGAAGAAGAAGTCTGACGCGATCATGAAGTCGATTGCGGAAGAGCGCGCAGGCGCGCTGAAGTCGGCCTACGAAGCTGCGGCCGCGGATTTCGCGAATGCTGCGTCGAGCACCGGTTCAAGCCCCGCGAGCGATGCGCTCCGCACAGCGCTGATGTCGGAAGAACTTCGCCTCAAGGTGACGGAAGTCCTCGGCCTTGGTTCGCATGGCCGCATGGTTGCCGCGACCGGTGGCAGCGACCTCGCCGCGCTGAAGTCGCAGGCGGAAACCGCCATCACCGCGCCCAAGGAAAAGGCCGCGGCGGCTGCCGACGCGATGGCTGCGATTTCCGACGAGAAACTCGCGGAACTCAAGGCCTCGATTGATGAGACGAAGAAGATGGCGGACGGCCTCTCGGTCGATACGCTGCTCGCCCCACCCGCTCTCGCGGAGAAGCCGAAGACGGCGAAGAAGTCGTCTGGCGCAGGTTCCACCGGTCGCTCAATGTCGGGCGACACTGGCGACGCTGCCGATCGCATCGATGACATCGAAGCGTGGGTCGGCCAGTACAACGCGGCCGTCGAATCGAAGCCGTCGAGCGCGGTCGAAATGATGCTCGCGGTGATGGATGATTCGACCTCGATCGGCAAGGCCATGAAGGACATGTCTGCGCCGATGATGTCGGCGATGGCTCCGCTCTACGACGCGATGCAAGCGAAGTTTGGAACGACTAAACTCGAGCTCGGTGGTGGCGGCATGGGCGGCGGCGGCATGGCTGCAGGCCTCGGCAGCGGCGTTTCAAGCCTCGAGAAGGTCTCCGTTGACGCAGATCGCGCCGTCTTCAAGGACGCGAACGGTCAGGAAACCGTCTTTGTCAAGACCGATGCGGGCTGGAAGGTCGACCTGACTTCAGCACTCGAAGCACAAGGCATGTCGGCTGAGCAGTTCGAACAAATGCTCCCGATGGTGCAAGGCATGATGGGCCCGATGATGGGTCTGATGAAGAAGGCTGCGGCGGATGTCGCTGCGAAGATTGAGTCTGGCGAGATTACTTCTGCCGACGACGCTGGCGCTGCGATGCAGGCGGCAATTCAGGAAGCGGCCGCGAGCATGATGGGTGGCGGCGGACGCCGTCCACGTGGCGGCGCGCCTGCGGATGGCGGCTGATCCGTCATGCGGCGATTTCAACGCGCCGATTCCAAAATGGTTTGAGCATCCCGCCCCCGCCACGCGCGGGGGCGTTTCATTGGTGCGCGCCGCTCTCAAGCTGATGACCTCGCTGATGGCCTTCACCAGCCATTCGGCCGATACTGACGGCATGACTTCTCCGTCGCCGCCCCCACCGCCACCACCACCGCCGCCGCGCAGGATGCCGCGCGCCGAAACCTCCGGCCGCGTGGTCACTCCCTCGGCGACGACTGCTGCACTCAAGAAGAGTGTCGCCGTGGCCGGACGCGTCAAAGGCGTCTTCTTGATCGTGACCCTCCTGATTCTCTTCGCCGCAACGTTCTTCATCGCGCCCCTTCTTGGCGCGACCTTCGAACGCGAGGGGCTCAGGATCAGCGGCTGGCCCGGACTCTTCTTCACACATCCATGGATCGTGCTGCCGCTTTCGCTGCCAGCACTCGCCTCCGCGGTCGCGCTCATCCGCGGCGTGAAGCGACCGATCTTCTGGATCATGGTCTCGACTGCGTTGCTCGTTCCTCCGACGGCGTTTGTCCTGCTTGGCGTCGTTGGAGGTTGGATGCAGTTGCTCGATTCCGCGATGAACTTGCGATGACGACGCACGCGGACGATTCTTCTGACGCTCCACGCGCGCTCGATCCGTTCGCGCTGCGTGGCCTCGTCGAATCGCGGGCGAAAGAACTGGGTTTCGCACTGGTCGGCGTCTCGCGTGCGGCGCCGAGTTCGCGCGCGGCGGAGTTGCGCCGTTGGCTCGAAGATGGCAAGCACGGTGACATGTCGTGGATGGCCGAGCGCGTCGAGGAGATGGTGGATGTGCGGACGCTCGTACGCGGAGCGCGCAGTGTGGTGAGTGTTGCGGATCGGTATCACGATGGGCATCCTGATCGCGTGTCCGACGAGGGCACAAGCCCGCGCGGACGCATCGCGCGCTACGCCCGCGGTAAGGACTATCACGACGTCATTCGCGATCGGCTTCGGAAGTTGGGGCGGGCGATTCGCGAGGCGGCGCCAGGCTGCGAGACGCGGCCAACGGGCGACATTCATCCCATTCTCGAGCGCGAGCAGGCCGCGCGCGCGCTCCTCGGCGCGATCGGGAAACACACTCTCCTCATTCGGCCGGGGCTCGGAAGTTACTTTTTGCTCGGTGAAATCGTGACGGATGCGGAGATCGCGCCGAGCGATGCGCCGCCCGCGGACGGCGCGAGTGCCGACCGCGATGTCTGCGGCGCATGCACCCGCTGCATCGATGCGTGCCCGACCGATGCGATCACGCCGTGGTCGGTCGATGCCACGAAGTGCATCGCATATCTCACGATCGAACACCAAGGCACGATTCCCGCGGAGTACTTCGGAAAGACGGGCGATTGGTGGTTCGGCTGCGATGTTTGCCAAGAAGTTTGTCCACACAGCCAACCGACGCGTGCGTCACGCCGCGTGGGTGTTCACTCGAAGTACGCGCCGCGGTTGGATTCGGTCGACCTCCTCGAGGTGCTCGGATGGACGGAAGAAGACCGCGCGCGGCTCGTGGTGTCGAGCGCGATCAAGCGGGCGACGTTGGCGATGATGAAACGAAACGCGTTGCTCGCGCTTGCGAGTGTGGCGCGTGCCGCGCGCGAGCGTGGCGACAGTGCGCGTGCGGAGACGATTCGGATGCGCGCAGCGGAAATCGCGACGGATGTACGTGAGGACGAGATCGTGCGCGCGGCGGCGCGGGCTGTCGTGGCGGTGTCCGACCGCGTGCCAAACAGTGCACGGCACGTGCCAGCCAGTGCCAGGCACTGACTGGCACGTGCCGTGCACCGTTGGATTGTCATCTACCCAGCATGCGCACGAGCAACGCGCGCGGCAGATCCGCGACCATGCCACCCTGTCCCGTACACGCCGCAGCAGCCGCGTAGCCCGAGCGCGCCGCGCCCTCCATCGTGCTTGGCCAACCAGTGTCGGTCCATTCTCCAGCGAGAAAGAGATTCGCAACGCCGCCCTTGAGGTCGCCAGCCTCCACCGCTGCGCGCGGCCGAAACGTATCGACGCCGGGCGCGCTTGCGAACGTCGCGCGTTTCTCGAGGACCGGCCGCGACCAGACGAGGTCACGCGCGAGTTCGTCGACGGAAACCCCGAGCGCCCACGACATGTCCGCAAGTACACGGCGGGTCGTTTCCTCTTCCGAAAGACCCACCCACGCGTCTGCCGCGCTGACGACCGCCTCGATGCGCTGCACGAAGTTCGCGGTGCCCCCCGCCTCGTGCGCGAAGAGCCAGTGTGTCGCGCGCCCTGGGAGCGCGAGATTTGCCCGCGACATCACGCGCCGACGGAACGCGAGATGCACGCCGAGAATTGGCGAGAACGAGAACGACTCGAGACGCGCAAGCCTGCGGTCTTGGGCGCGAAGCGTGTCAGAACAGAGTTTCGCGAGTCGATCCGGCGGCACCGCTGCAATGACCGCCTGCGCGGCGACGATTCCATCGTCACACACCACGCCCGTGATGCGCCGCCCGTCGAACGCCAAGGCACGCGCGCTTGTGCGAAGCCGCAGTGCACCACCACTTGCGCGGATGAGTTCCTCGACGCGTCCGTAAAGTCGCCCGAGTGGCACGCGCGAAACGCCGACGGCTCCCGCGAAGCGATGCGCGAGCATCCCGTCGTCGAAGACTTTCAACGCGTGCGCGGCTTCGCATGTGGCGCTCGGCAGATTGCACGCCGAAAGCACGACGGGATCCCAAAAGATTTCAACGACGCGCGCGGGTTGGCGCATTTCGGCGAGAAACTCGCCAAATGTACGACCCTTCCAACGCAAGCACCCACGTCCGCCCATCCGGAGAATCGCGAGGAACGCGCGCGCAATCGCCACCTTCTCGCTCCAGGAGAAGAGCCGCATGCGTAAGAAACTCGGCCCGTAGTGCGTCGGCGCTGGAAGCAGCGGCGCGATCGAAAGCGCATCTGCCGCGCCAGCCCCGCGCGCGAACCACAGTGTTTCATGCCAGTCGATTTCGCCGAGCACCCCAAGTCGATCGTAGAGATCGAGGATGTTCGTGCAGCAGCCCATGACGACGTGCTGGCAATTGTCGAGTTCGACGCCGCTGCGAACATCGTCGAAACTGGTCGCGCGACCGCCAAGCTTCGTGCGCGTCTCGATCAACTCCACGCGCCAACCGGCTTCCGCTGCACGCACCGCTGCCGCGATTCCCGCAACACCGCCGCCCACAATCGCAACCGTCCGCGGCACGCTCACGCGCGACCTCCACGTGTGTTCGCAAGCAGGCCGAAGCGCGCACGCAGCGCGATCGACACTTTCTCGAATCTTGACAGCGAGACGCGCTGCTCCAAGGCTCGCTTTGGATCGCGCGCGATTTTCTCGAGAATCCTGCGGTAAATCACGCTCATCGCGGCAAGCGTCGGCACAGCTCGCTCCGAAACAAGGCCTTCAAGTGCAGCGCTTTCATCGAAGAATCGCGCCGCACGCGCGCACTGTTCACGCATGAACGCCGAGCAGCGCGCGTTGTCTTGCCACGCGAGAAGCGCGTCGATCGAAAGTCCATGTGTTGCGAGTTCGTCGGAAGGCAAGTAGCAGCGTCCGCGTGCATGATCTTCGCGAACATCGCGCAGAATGTTCGTCAACTGAAACGCGATACCGCGCGCGGTCGAGAGTTCACGCGCGCGCGAAAGATCCGCGCCTGCACGCACACCCCAGACATCAAGACAAATGCGCCCCACCGTCGACGCGACGCGATCACAGTAGAGCTCAGTCTCAGCGAATCGTGCATAGATACGCGGCGCAAGGTCCATGCGCTGCCCTTCGATTGCCGCGAGAAAATCGTCGATTTGCAACCGTCGAAGTTGGACTTCCTGCGCGAGCGCGAGGAAAACGTATCGCTCGCGCGTGCATCGGCCATTCGCTGCCAGCTCGCGCGCGGCTTCCTCGTACCAGTTGCCATCAAACGAGCCGCCAAACGCTTCCCCAAAAGCCCTACGCGTCTCGCGTTCAAACCACGCGAGCAACTCGCGTCGCTCCGCTTCGCCGATACCGTCATTGTCGGCGATATCGTCGAGCACACGCATCCACGCATACACGACGTAAAGCGCGCTGCGTTCTGCTTGCGGAAGCAGTCGCAATCCGTAGTAGAAGTTCCGCGCTTCTTCCCGCGTGATTTGCTCGCACAGACGCCAACCATCTTGAATCGCGAATTCGATCTCGACGCGCACTTCACGCGGAACATTGCTCTCAGAGGTACCGTCGCGAGTGCCATCACATGCGTTATGAGATGGATGCTGCTTCACCGGCCCACTCATGGCGCGATCACCACATCATCTGTGCGCGTCACCGCGTTCGTCTCGAACGAACCGCGCTTCGGATAGAGCGAAGCCTCAGGATCAGGCTCAGGATCAACAATCCACATGCTCGGAGTCGGCAACGCGGGCAGCCGCCAGCCGAATCGCGCGCTCACCGCAGCGCGGCCCACAAGCCATGCCTTGCGTGGCTTCGAGAGTCTCGGCCGTTCAAGCACGGTTTCGCAATTCCAACGTTCGATGTTGCGAAGCACGCTTCGACCACCCGCCGCAAAGAGCCAAATCAACGGCCGAGATCGCGGCGAAACGCTTTCGACAAGCGGCTCACCCGCTTCCCAGAGATCCCATGTGTGCGCGACGAGTCGTCGTACAAGTCGGCGTGATTCCGCAAAGAACGTCGCATCGCTCGACCAACCTTGCGTGATCGTGCGATCGAGGCGCGCTTCGAAATCAGCGATGTCATGCATATCTGCGGGAACATAAATGCGCCGACGCTCAATCCAATCGCGCTGGATGTCCTGCCAGTGATTC
>JAIYCA010000222.1 GCA_027488265.1 Planctomycetaceae bacterium | reverse complement strand
CCTCAGGCATGCGCGGATTCTCCGTCGCTCGTCGCATTGGACGATGCCGCGTCATCTGCGCGCGCGGAGTCGGGCATGTAGAGATAGACGAACATGTCGTCCTTGTACTGGTGAACTTCAGGGCCGAGGAAACCCGGAATCGTCTTCTCAGGTTCATCGAGATCGACCGGCGTGCGCAACACGAGGAAACCCTTTGGTGCGAACAACGCGCGTGTGCGTGCGGCTTGCGCCATGACGAGCTTGCGTGTCGCAGGCTCGATCATCAACACGTACGGCGGGTCCATGAAAACGAGATCGACGGGCTTCGGACTGCGCGCCAGCGCCGTCGGGCCGAGCGCATCGGCCTGTAACGCCGTCACGCGATCCTCACACTTGAGCGTCTTCACGTTGTGTTCGAGGTATCGGAACACATCGCGATCGCGTTCGACCATGACGACTTCTGCTGCGCCGCGGCTCGCGCATTCGAGACCCACCGTGCCGATACCGGCGAAGAGATCAAGGACGCGCGCGCCCTTGAACCAACCGTGCAACATCGCAAAGACCGACTCCTTCACGCGTGCCGTCATCGGACGCGTGACATCTTCGCCTTCGGGTGAAAGCAGAATGCGAGATCGGAAGTCGCCAGAAATGATTTTGACCACGCGGCGAGTGTAACGCGTCAGCGTGGCGCGTTTGGCGTCGCCGCGGATGAGGCTGCCGGAGCGAGCGAGTTTGCGGGAGCAGCGGTTGCGGGAGTTGAACTCGCGGGAGTCGCATTCGCCGTACCCGGAGTCACAGGAGTTGCGGCCGAAATCGCCTTCAACGGTGATTCACCGCGCCAGATCTTCTCGCCGTTTCCGCGTGCGACAATGGCGCGCACAAACGCGTCATATTCCGCAGAAATGCGCGGCAAGTCTTCCGCGAAATACTCACGCAAGACCGCGGGGCCGACTTGTCGACCGATCGCCATGCGACGCTCGTTGCGCGTGCCTGCGCGGCTTGATTCCCACAACGTTCCCGCGATGCGCCCTTCGACCGCGTCAGAGAGCAAACGCTCGAGTCCACGGCGGTAGCGGCCGCCTTCACCCTCGTTGAGGAAGTGAACGAGCGCCCAGACTTGCGCGTAGTACCCGAGCAGCGTCGTGCGGCCGTTCGCGAGCGCGTCTTGCGGCGTTCCCTGCACAAGTTCTTCGAGCGGAATCAAGCGATTGCGCGCGACAACGTCGCGCAACTCACCGAAGCGTTCGAAGTTGCGCCACGGGATGAATGTCGGCGGTGCTCCATCGACGCCACCGCGCACACCTTCCATGTAGCACGCGATACCTTCTTCAAGCCAAACGGGTAGCGAGTGGCGGAAGACGCGCTGCGTGTAGGCATGCCACCCTTCGTGCGACGCGATCGTAAAGGTGTCCCAACGCCCGATGTCGTAGAGCACCGCGTCGCCCTCGACGGTGTAACCGCCGCGACCGATCTTTTCATACATCGCTGCTTCTTGGGGGAGCCGTTCGCGCGTGTAGCCGAGCCATTCCGTGCGCGAGCCGAAGAGAAAAACCTCGATCGGCTCGTCGGGTGCTGGAAGCGGAACGAGTGCGCTTCGATAGTGATCGAGCGCGGTCGGCAGGAAGATCTGCATACGCTCGCGAATGACGGGATCGCGCAACGTCGAATGCACGCGGTGCGTGCCGATGTCGATGCATTCGCCGTTCTTCCCGCCGAAGGACCATGGCTCGATGATGGGTTCGGTGCGCCGGAGATCGTTCTTCACGGCCGCGGGAGCAGCTGGAGAGGCCGATGCAGCCGATGGAACCGATGGAACCGATGGCGGCGGCGAACTGGAACGACAGCCGTGTACCGCCGCGGCGGCCAGAACGACGGAGAGGATGAAGGGAGCGTTCCTCACGACGATGGCGCGCAGTCTATCCGCGGCGGCGTGCTTCGCTGCAAAAAGGTATTGGATTCGGGGCGAGGTTGGGACTGCTCCGTTTCAACTCTGCCCCCGCGCAGCCGCCCCGCAGGCCAGTCGCGAGCGCTCGTCATTCTCGCGTTCGCCGCTGCGGCGGCTCACTCTGGCGTGGTTCACACCAAAGCGAGCGAAGGCCTGCGGACGCGGCGCAGCCGCCCCGCAGGCCAGTCGCGAGCGCTCAAATCACGTCGCAAGCGCCGCCAACGCCTGTTTCGCCGCCGCGATGTCGGCGTCGACTTCCGCGAGTTTCTTGCGTGTTTCCTCGACGAGCGCTGGCGGAGCCTTGGCGATGTACGCCTCGTTCTCGAGTTTCGCACGCATGCCAGAAGCCTGCTTCTCGCGATCGGCGATCAACTTCGAAAGACGCGCCTTCTCCGCGCCCGCATCGACCGCGTCGACAAGTCCATCGAGCAGCACTTCGCTGCCTTCGAACGGAATCGCGACCGCCGTCGCCGGACGCGCAGCCGGACTCGCACCGACCGACTCAAGCCCGGCCATCGTCTCGACGACACCACCCGACGACGCGATCAACGCCCGCACCGATTCGCCAGCGAGAAGCGCGATGCGCCGCTTCGGCGAAACCTGTCGCTCACCGCGCACCTTGCGAATCGCATCAACGAGCGCCTGGACGCGTGCGAACTCCGCGAGCGCCTTCTCGTCACGCAAACTCGCTGCGAACCGCGGCCACGCGGCCGTCGCGCAGAGCGCACTCGGCTGAAGCGCAACGCCGTCCACAGAGCCCTTCGCAAGACCTTGTACGTTCGACCAAAGCGTCTCGGTCACGAACGGGCAGACCGGATGCAGCATGCGGAGAATCGCATCGAGCGACGCCGCAAGCACCGCCTGCTGCGTCGCATTCGAGCGCACCGTCGGCTTGATGCCCTCGAGATACCAGTCGCAGAAGTCGCGCCAAACGAGGTCGTAGAGCGCCTCTGCAACGCGGTGGAACTCGTACTCCGCGACGGCCGCGCCGTATGCGCGCGACGCGAGTTCGAGTCGCGCAAGCATCCAACGATCAAGCAGCGTCAGCGGCGCTGGCTGCGACGCGGCATCGGCCTGCGAGAGATTCGACAAAGCGAATCGCGTCGCGTTCCACAACTTGTTCGCGAAGTTTCGCCCGAGATCAAAGCGCGCGCTTGTATTGCGTGCCAGTGGAATCTCCGCGGTCGGCGTCGCAACACCCGTCGCAGCACCGAAGCCCGACACCATCTTCTTCGAAGCATCTTTCGGTGACGGTTGAATCGCGTCGGCGACGGTGTAACCCGCGCTCGTCGTGATCCACTTCGGCGTAAACGTCTCACTTGTGTGCGGGCAAACCATGTCGACTGGCAGGCGCACGTCCTGCGTATTCGTCGCCATCGAAACGAGCGTGAAACGCATCGCATCGGAACCGTGCGAATGGATGATGTCGCGCGGATCGACGCCGTTTCCAAGCGATTTCGACATCTTCTGGCCGTGGCCGTCTTGGATCATCGCGTGGATGAAGACGTGCTTGAACGGCAATCGCCCGAGGAAATAGCGATTGAACATCACCATGCGCGAAACCCACAGCGTGATGATCTCGCGCGCCGTGCAGAGCACCGAACTCGGGTTGTAGCGATCAAGCAGCCCCGCCATCTCTGGCCACTTCGACGGATCGGGCCAGCCGAGCGTCGAGAGCGGCCAAAGCGCCGATGAAAACCACGTGTCGAGCACGTCAGGATCGCGCTTGAAGCCCAACGACTCGAGCATGCTCCCTTGCGCATCGTCGAGAAGACAGACATGCAAATCGTGCTCGCCGGAAGCAGCGGGCAGCGCGGAAAGCGCAACATCGGCGCCGTCGACAACGCGCGCTGCGCGCACGACCGCGTGCGACGGATCGAGCGACGCGAGCGCACCCATGCTCGATGCAAGCATCGACGCCTCACCACGCTTCGTCCACACCGGAATGCGATGCCCCCACCACAACTGGCGCGAAATACACCAATCGCGGATGTTCTCATGCCACATCTGGAAATTCTTCGCGTAGCGCGCGGGGAAGAATCGCAGTTCACCGTCGCCCGCCATCGCGGGACCGTTTGCCACCGACGATTCGAGCGCGCCTTCCACCTGATCCTTCGCCATCGCGCGCAATGCCGTGCCACGCAGACGGTCGTCAGTAACGCGCACGTACCACTGGTCAGAGAGATACGGCTCAACCGGCACGTGCGAGCGATACGAGTGACCGACCGAGTGGCGATACGGCTTCACCTCTTCGAGGAGGCCGTTCTGCTTGAACCACGCGACGATTTTCTTGCGCGCTTCCTCGCGCGAAAGCCCGACAAACTGCTTCGCTTCCGCAGAAACATCAAGCCATCCGTGGCGATCGCTGATCGATCCGTCGGGTGCCATCACGTTGATCGCGGCGACGTTATGACGCTGTCCGATGTCCCAGTCGTTCGGGTCGTGCGCAGGCGTGACCTTGAGGAAACCCGTGGCGAATTGCGCCTTCGGATCGGCGGGGTCACCGCCGAGCGACGCAGGCATCACAACGTAGTCGTCTTCCACGATCGGAATCTCGCGCCCAACAATCGGCAGACGCAACTTCTTGCCGCGCAAGGCGGCCGCGCGCGGATCCTTCGGATTCACGGCAACCGCCGTATCGCCAAGCATCGTTTCAGGGCGCGTCGTCGCGACGGTGACGTGGCCCGATCCATCGACGAGCGGGTACTTCAGGTACCAGAAGCTGCCGTCGACTTCCTCCATCTCAACTTCGTCATCGGCGAGCGCCGTTTGCGTAACGGGATCCCAATTCACGAGCCGCTTCCCGCGGTAGACGAGGCCATCTTTGAAGAGCGTGAAGAACGCGTAACGCACAGCCGTCGCGCACGTTTCGTCCATCGTAAAGCGCGTGCGTTCGAAATCACACGAGCAACCCATACCCTTCAATTGCCCGAGAATCGTCGCCTCGTACTCGTCCTTCCACTCTTGCACCTTCTCGACGAACGCCTCGCGCGTGAAGTCCGTGCGCTTCTTTCCTTGCAAGAGCAGACGCTTTTCAACGACCGTTTGCGTGGCGATGCCGGCGTGATCGGTGCCTGGCATCCAGAGCGTGTTTGCGCCCTGCATGCGGTGGTAGCGCGTCAGGAGATCTTGCAGCGAATTGTTAAACGCGTGGCCGAGGTGAAGCGCCGCGGTCACGTTCGGCGGCGGGATGAAGATCGCGTACGTCTCGCCCGGTGCGCTCGGTTCCGCGTGAAAGCAGCGTGCCGCATCCCAACGTGCGTGAACAGCGCCCTCCGCGTCCGATGGCACGTACGCCTTGGGTAGTTCGGAGATCGAGTGAGCGGAGGAAGTGGGTTGAGAAGACGTCGCAGACATAGGGGCGGCGATTCTACCTTCGGCGCGACACATGCTGTCTCGATGAAACGCTTGAAGTTGCCGAGTTCCGCACGCTTTCAAGCCTTGCAGCTCGCGGCTACATTGCGGCGATGCGCGCCGAACGCTTCCATGAATCTCGCACGCGGAACGACGTTTCGCGACGCGATGGCACGAAGTTGGTTGCGGTTGCGATTGGAGTCGTGCTGTGCACGTTCAGCATCGTCGCGTGCGGTGAAGGCGCCGAATCGGGAGCAAGATCGGGATCCGGATCGCCAGCAACAGCTCCATCACCCTCATCTCCTCCATCGTCCGAATCGTTCTCCCGCGCGACCTTTGACGACGCAACGCGCGCGATCGAAACCTACATCGCCGCCAATCGCACACGCGAAGCAGAACTCGTCGCACGAAAGCTCGTGGAACAAGCAGGTTCCGACGCCGCACTCGGAAGAACCGCGTACGAGTATGCAGCACGCGCATTCTTCGCACGCGCAGAGCTCGCGGAGGATCTCTCGCCGAAGTCGCGCGAAGAACTCGTGCGCGAGGCGGCCTTGGCAGCGCAGCGTGCTGTTGCGGAATCGACGGACGCGACAACAGCGGCAGCGACCTCGGCCGCGATATCGGCCGCCAACCAACCCTCGGTTGAAGCGCGTCGATTCGCTGCGATGCTCACCGATCGGATCGGCGACCGCGACACCGCGCAATCGCTGTATGACGCTGCACTGGCGGCCGCACCAAACGATCTCGCGACCATCCTCCCTGCGGCGCTTTCGGCACTCGCGCGAAACGCAAGTGATCCACGCATCGACGAACTCGCGGCACGCCACGAACGCCTCGCGCCAGATGCTGCGTGGAGTGCGGCACTCCGCGCTGAAATCGCGCTCGCTCGTGGCGAAGCAGCCGCTGCGCTTGCGTCTGCGGAAGCCGCACTGACGCGCGACCGCGACATGTTGGAAATGCGCCTCGTGCTCGCGAAGGCACTGCGCGCGAACGCTCGTCCACGTG
>JAIYCA010000249.1 GCA_027488265.1 Planctomycetaceae bacterium | reverse complement strand
GCGAGCCCTGACTCAAAGATCCTGCGCGAACATCCCGAGTGGTTCATTAAGGGAGATGACGGCAAACCTCTGCCGAGTGACCGCATGATGTTTGGCGGATGGCGACTCGGACCGTGGTACGTGCTCGATGGAACGAACCCTGCAGTACAAGCGCATTTCGAGCGACTTTTCCGAGAGATGCGCGAGAAGTGGGGCGTGCGCTACTTCAAACTCGACGCGATTTTCTGGGGCATGATGCACGGCGGCGTGCGACACGATGCTTCGAAGTCGCGCGTCGAAGCGTATCGGCTCGGCATGCAAGCGATTCGTCGAGGTGTTGGCGAGAACGCATATGTCCTCGGGTGTAATCACCCGATTTGGCCGTCGCTTGGCCTGATCGATGGCTCGCGAAGTTCGCTCGATATCGAGCGGAACTGGCGCAGTGTTTCGCGTACAGGGCGGGAGAATTTGCTGCGTGGTTGGCAGAACGGCAACCTCTGGTGGAACGATCCGGACACGCTTGTGCAGACGGGGCTTCCTGAAAGCGAAGCGCGCTTTCATGCGACGCTTGTTGCGGCAACTGGCGGCGCGATGCTTGCGGGCGATGACCTTTCGCGGCTTCCACGCGACAAAGTTCCCGTGGTGCAAGCGTTGTCGAAACCCACAGGAATTGCCGCGCAATTTGCAGATCTTTCGCTGGCGTCCGGTGTCGTCGATTTGGGTGGTGGTGTGCTTCGACACGTCGAACTGAACTGGGGAGAAACCCCTGCGAGCCGCGTCATTCGCTTCGAAGGTCGGCGCGCGTTTCGCGATCGCTGGTCGGGCGCAGAGCTCGGTATCCACGAGGGAAAAATCGAATTGCCGCCGATCGCGCCACATGATGCGCGGTATCTCGAGTCGACGCCTGTAAAGTGATGCGCGTCAGCCTGCACGAATGATGAAACTCGATTGCACACGTGCGCATTCCCTGCGACGATCTCGCGCGGAGGTCTCATGCCAGATACGCCGTCCATGCAGGAAATCATCGAGGTTTCACGTCGATTCGCGAAGCGGCACTGTGTCCGTGATGGCAGCGAGTTTCGGCTGAAGGATCACGATCCCGCCGACATCGGACCCTTTCGTGATGGCTCACATCCGCTCGCACGCGAAGGTGGCAAAGACGGCACGCGCGAACTTCTCGCGACGGGCATTCGCGCCATGGCGGCGATGCAGGACATGCTCTACGCGCAAGATCGTTGGTCGCTGCTTCTTGTTTTTCAAGCAATGGACGCCGCCGGCAAAGACGGCGTCATCAAGCATGTGATGAGTGGCGTCAATCCGCAGGGTTGCGAAGTGCATTCATTCAAAGCGCCGAGCGCGGAAGAGATGGATCACGACTTCATGTGGCGCTGTACGCGTCTCGCGCCACGTCGCGGCCATATCGGGATTTTCAATCGTTCCTACTACGAAGAAACGCTCGTTGTGCGCGTTCATCCTGAGATCCTCGCGCGTCAACAATTGCCGAAGGAAGTGGTCACTGAAGCGATTTGGAGCGAGCGATTTCAGGACATTCGGAAGTGGGAGCGCTACATGGCGCGCAACGGCACGATCGTGCGCAAGTTCTTTCTGAACGTGTCGAAGGAAGAACAAAAGCGGCGCTTCCTCGAGCGCATCGATGATCCCGCGAAGAACTGGAAGTTCAGTGCAGGCGATGTGGTCGAGCGTGCGCGCTGGGATGAGTACATGAGCGCATACGAGGAGACGATTCGCGAGACTGCCCGTGAAGAAGCGCCGTGGTACGTCGTTCCTGCAGACAACAAGTGGTACACGCGGTTGGTCGTCGCGGCCGCGATTATCGACGCACTCGCTTCCGTCGACTTGCGCTACCCAGAACTCGACGACGCGGGGAAGTCGCGGCTCGCGGAGGCGCGCGAGAAGTTGGTGAACGAGTAGCGCAGCGGTTTATGCAACGGTTCATGCAGCGGTGCATCCGGGGGCTGACCTAGCGGCCCGTCTTTACAGAGCGAACTTGCTTTGTGAGATCTGCCCAAACTGCGCGAACATGTCGAAGCATCAGCGAAGGCGGATGCCGGAACTGTCGACGAAGAAGGTTGCCATGCGCGCCTTCACCGACATCATCGGACCTGGCCGAATCGCAGCTACGCTCGCCCTTGGGGCGGTCTCGGCGGTCAGTGCCTCGGCGCTGGCCGAGCCCCCGCAGGCGGCGTCGCCGCAGTCGGCATTCCCGCAATCTGCCCACTCAACCAGCACCCCGACGAGCTACACGACGAGCACCCCGAGCAAGGTCGACGTCGCCGCACTTCGCGATGCCGCGAACGCCGGCGACGCGCAAGCGATGTTCACGCTCGGCAAGATGCACGCGCAGGGGCGAGTTGTTGCAGAGAATGACGCGGTCGCCGTCGATTGGTTCACCCGCGCAGCGGCAACCGGTCACGCGCAGGCGCTCACCGCGCTCGGTGCCCACCACGCGAATGGCGAAGGCATCACTTCCGACGACGCGAAGGCGATTGACTGCTACCGTCGCGCGGCCGAGGCTGGCGACACGCACGCGATGACGTTGCTCGGCGCGCGATACGCGCAGGGCGCGGGTGTTTCGAAGGATTTGGGTGAATCGTTCCGCTGGTATCTGCGCGCGGCCGAAGCTGGCGACACGCGTGCGATGCACCTCGTCGCAAATGCGTACCTCGAAGGCGGTCGCGGTGCTGGCCGCGATGATGCGCGCGCCGCTGAGTGGCAGCGTCGCGCCGCCGAAGCGGGCAACGCACAGGCGATGGCTGCGCTCGGCACGATGTACGCAAAGGGCCGCGCGGTTGGACGCAACGAACGCGAGGCATTCACGTGGTTTGAGCGCGGCGCCAACGCGGGTGACGCGACGGCGATGGCGAACCTCGGTGTCGCCTACTTCGACGGCATCGGCTGTGAAGCGAATGAAACGGAAGGTGTACGTTGGCTTCGTGCCGCTGCTGAGTGTGGCGATACACGCGCGATGGTCGCGCTCGGCGACCACTTCGCCGGTCGCGGCGGAGCGGAGCCTGATCATGGCACCGCGCATGGTTGGTACGT
>JAIYCA010000008.1 GCA_027488265.1 Planctomycetaceae bacterium | reverse complement strand
GCGGTTCTCGGGTGGTTCTGACGGTCGCGGCGCCCGCGACCCGCGTTGTCTTCCCCTGGTCAGGCGGTCATCCCCTCTGCTTTTGGAACGTGTTGGACGACGTCCCGCGCCGCAGTGGTGTCGTCCGCGTTTGTTGTTCGGCGGCTTGGCGTTCCGTGTCTACGGAGTGCTTTGGTCGCGTGGCAGGTCAGTCAGTTTCGCTGGTTCTCACTCTGTTCTCACTCAACTCGAACTCCGTCTCCTACCAACTGAAGCCCCCACTCAACATTCGTACTCGTGCACTCTTCCAGCTCCATTTCTGATCGCGACCGTGTCCTCGCCGCGACCGACATCCTGTCGGTCATTGGCGAGGCTGTGGCGTTGCGACCGAAGGGACGCGAGCACGTCGGTCTTTGCCCGTTCCACGATGACCGCTCGCCATCGATGGCGGTTGTCACGCATAAGTCGGGAATGGGTGGCGCAGGCTTCTACAAGTGCTTCGCGTGCGGCGCGGCTGGCAATGCGATCGACTTCGTCATCAATTACCACCGCATGGAGTTCCCAGAAGCGCTGCGTTTCCTCGCGGCGCGCGCGGGCATCGAGTTGACGCCGTTTGTTCCGCAAGGTCGTCCTCGTAACGACGGCGAACCAACCCGCGACGACATCCTGCGAGCGAATGCACTTGCCGAGAAGTTCTTCCGACGCGTCTTCGCTGATGCCGAAGCAGGCTCTCGGGCTCGCGCCGAAGCAACGCGCCGCGGCTACGACGAAGTCACCATCGAAGCGTTTGGTCTCGGTGCCGCGCCGGCGAAGTTCGACGCGCTGGCGGACGGCGTTCGTCGCGCGATCAAGAACGCGGGCTCCGACTACCCATCGTTCGATGCCTTCGTGCAAGCGGGCGTCATTCGTCCTGCACGATCGGGCGGCGGGTTTGTTGATCTCCTCCGCGATCGTCTCGTCTTCCCGATCTGCGACGACCTCGGACGCCCAATCGCCTTCGGTGGGCGCAAACTCGATCCTGAGCAAGAACCGAAGTACCTCAATAGTCCAGAGTCGCCCGTCTTCCACAAGTCGAAGGCGCTCTACGGAATCCATCGTGCGAAGCGGAGGATCGTCGAAGCAAAGACGGCGATCATCACCGAGGGCTACACCGATGTGATCGCGTGTCATCGCGCGGGTTTCACCAACACTGTCGCGACGCTCGGCACGGCACTCACCCGCGAGCACGCGCGCATGCTCCGCCGATTGTGCGACTCGGTCGTACTCCTCTTCGATGGTGATGAAGCGGGACAGAAGGCTGCCGACCGCGCGCTCGAAGTCTTCTTCAGCGAGTCGATCGACATCAAGATCTGCGTGCTGCCTGACAATCTCGATCCAGACGACCTGCTTCGTCAAGAAGGCGGCAGCGAGCGATTCCGTCAGGCACTCGATCGATCGGCCGACGCGCTCACATTCATGGCCTCGCGCATCCGACGCCAACTCGAAGGGCGCGGGCTCTCGGGCCGTCAACAAATGATCGAGCAAACGACCGCGAAGTTCGTCGATCTCGGCTTGAACGCGATGGGTGGACTTCGTCGGCAACTCGTCATGCAAATGATGGCCGACCTCTTTGGCCTCGGTGTTGCCGATCTCGATCGACTCGCGCGCTCGCTGAAGCCGCGTCCGACGGCTTCGGCTGCCGGCGGCATCGACGCGCGCACCAGCGCTGAAGGGCCAAACGGGTTTGGCAGCAACTCGACGATCATCGAAGTTTCCGAACGATCGCCAGCATCCCGATCCGCCTTCCCAGGAAGCGCTGCTCGCCTGCGTGCGCGTCTTCATGCAGAGCGTCGATTGCTTGGCGTCCTTTGCTGCGATCCAGCGCTCGCCTCTGTGGCGGTTCCCGTCGCAGACGCTGGCCACCTCCCACTCAGCGAAGCAATCGCGCCTGAAGAGTTCGCGGACGCTGGACATGCGGCAATCTTTGCCGTGATTCGGAACGCCGCAGAAGATGCGCGCGTATTGAACTTTGATGGCTTGATCGGCGAACTTGCCGATGGAGCCGCCAAGCGCCTAGCATCGGATCTTTACCTGTTCGGGACGGAAGTCCTTCGCGCAGCGACCACAACCGCGGTCGCTGGCGGGGCCCGAACAGCCGCGGACGAGCTCGTCGTGAGTTGGTGCGACCTCGAAAACCTCGAGCGTCGAGAACGCTTCAGGAACGGGATCAGTCAGAACACAGCAGGCCAGAAAAGCCTGTCGCCAGCCGACAGCAGTCAGAGCGAAGAAATCCATGCTGGGAATTCGCACCCAGCCGAGCGCCGCGAGCAGACCGTCGACAGAATTCCACCATCTGGGGGAATACGAGCATCTGAGGACCTTGATTCACTTCGAGGCGATTCATTTCGAGGTGATTCACTTCGAGGCGACGGAGCACACCGCACACTCGATCCAGAAACTGCCGCCGCACGGCTCGCGCAATTGCGCGAGCGGGGCCATGACGCGACGGCAGCAAGCACATTTTTCCAGCGCCGGTCGACCCCGGCGAAGGATTCAGGACGGAGTAGCACACCGTGAGCATGACACTAGACACCCTTGAAATCGCCTCGCCCGTCCTTCGGGAGCTCGTCGAGCACGGCATTCGCCGTCGCTGGATTAGTTACGAGGAGTTGAATACCTGCCTTCCCGACGAGTTCGTTGATCCTGAGAAGATCGACGAGTTGCTCGTCTTCATGGGCGAGCACGCGATCGAGATGGTTGATGAAGTCGAGATTCGACGCAACAACTATGTCTGCTTCGACGCTCCCCTTCAGACGAACCTGAAGTTCCAACGCGACGACCCGAAGAAGGGCGCACGCGCCGACGGCGTCGCGCACGCTGGACCTGCGCAGCCCTCGGCTGCCGCGCTTGCCGCTGCTGAGCTTGAGATCAAGAAGAACAAGCGCAAGAAGAAGGCTGCCGAAGGCGAAGCTCGCGGTGAAGAAGATGGTCCGGATCCGGACGACTTCGACGTGGAGGAGGACATCCTCGACGACACCGAAATGCAAGCGGCCGTCGAGAAGGCGCTCGCTGAGCAAGGTTCGAAGAGGATCGACGACCCGATCCGCATGTACCTCACGCAGATGGGCACGATCCCACTGCTCACGCGCGAAGAAGAAATTCGCTTGGCGAAGAAGATCGAAACGACCCGCATGATCTTCCGTCGCAAGGTGCTCGAGAGCGATTATGCCGCGGGCGAAGCGGTGAAGATCCTCAAGGACGTGCACGCACAGAAACTGCCGTTCGACCGCACGATGCGCATCTCGACTGCCGAGCCGCATGCGAAGCAGAAGATCGAGCAACGCATTCCTGCGAACCTCCCGACGATCGAGCGCCTCTTGAAGAGCAATCTTCAGTCGTGGGAGCAGCTCGAAGCGGGCGGCGTCAGTGCGTCGCAGCGCGCAACGCTTCAACGCGAGATTACGCTTCGTCGTCGCCGTACCGGCACGCTCCTCGAAGAGTGCTGCCTGCGTACGGGCCGCATCATTCCGCTCTATCGCAAGTTGCTCGGCATCGTTTCGAAGATGCGCGAGATGCAGCGCAACCTTGTGAAGGCCGAGAAGAATCCAGATCGATACGACCCTGAAGACGTGTACGTCATGCAGGAAGAGTTCGACGGTTTGCGCAATCTCGTGCTTGAGCCGATGGACGAGTTTGAGCGTCGCATGCGCGACATCCAACGCGTCTTCGGCGAGTACGAACAAGCGAAGCGCGACCTTTCGGGCGGCAACCTCCGTCTGGTCGTCTCGATCGCGAAGAAGTACCGCAACCGTGGTCTCCCCTTCCTCGACATCATTCAGGAAGGCAACACGGGCTTGATGCGCGCGGTCGACAAGTACGAGTACAAGCGCGGTTACAAGTTCTCGACGTACGCGACGTGGTGGATCCGTCAGGCCATCACCCGCGCGATCGCCGACCATGCGCGCACGATTCGCGTGCCGGTCCACATGATCGAAACGATGTCGAAACTGCGCAACATCCAGAAGGCGTTGCTGCAGGAACTCGGCCGCGAGCCGACGATCGAAGAAATCGCCATCAAGGCGAAGATGCCGATCGAAGAAACGCGCCGCGTGATGAAGATCTCGCGTCATCCGATTTCGCTCGATCGTCCGGTCGGCGAAAGCGAAGATTCGCACTTCGGTGACTTCATCGAAGACGAGCGTCAGGCAAGCCCGTCTGATTCGGCGACGAGCGACATGCTGCGTCAACGCATCAACGACGTGCTCAAGACGCTCACCTATCGCGAGCGCGAGATTCTCAAACTCCGCTACGGCATCGGTGACGGTTACACCTACACGCTCGAAGAAGTCGGTCGCATCTTCAAGGTCACGCGCGAGCGTGTGCGCCAAGTCGAGTCGAAGGCGATTCGCAAGCTTCAGCATCCGGTGCGTCGCCAACGTCTCGCGAGCTTCCTTCCAGGCCACATGGCCGATCTGGAAGGCGAGCCCGACGCGATGAGCGATGTCGGCGCGGATGATTGAGTCTGCGCGCTTGACGTTTGCTCGGGCGATTTCAATCGTCGCTGAGCAGGTGCTCGATTGAGACGCATCCAACGTTCGCGAACTTGTCTTCAATCAACGCGCTCAGTGCAATCGAATGCACTGAGCGCGTTTGTTTGCGTGGGGTGCTGCTTGGAGCGCTTCGAGAAACGTCCGTCCGTCGCGGGTTTCGATGGTGTCGCAACACGGGCGCGGCGGACGTCCTCGTAATTCAAAGTGATTCAAACTGCATAAACTTCCCTCGAATCTCGATGAAACTCAAGCCTTCTCGCTGACGGGCGTCATAGTCAGCCGCATGTCCGCAGATCAGCATTTCAATCTGGGCTTCGATCGGTTTTCCAAGCAACACCTTCCTTTGAGTTCGACACGATTCGTGGCGCGCGTTCTCTCGCGCGCGCTGCTTGTGACCCTCACCTCAGCCGTCTGTTGGTTCTCCGCGAGCCCAGTCGCCGCTGCGACGACGAGTTCACAAGAAGACGCTGAGCGCATGACCAAACCATCACGCGAGACGCCACGGCTGAAGGGCGAGAACGAGCTTTCTCTGCTCGTGCCATCCGCCGAGCCATTGGCGATCGATGAGGCCGTTGACGGTCAAGCCATCGATGAAGTGACTGGGCTTCCTTCGTACTTGGTTCAACTTCGAGCGTCCCCTCGCAACACCAATCCGACCTCCGCAGCGCGGTTGATTGACCGCGTTCTGGATGAGTCCATTGGTCAAATGCGCGTGCGATTCCGCTATGAGCATGCCGTGATCGGTTTCGCGGCGTCGATGACGAACAGTGAGGCTGATCGTCTGCGCCAACACGAACTCGTCGCGCGCGTTGAGCCAGATCTAACCGGCGCGGTCACTGGTACCACGGGTGATGCGCCCGCTGATCCGAACAGCCCAAATCCGTGGGGCTTGCGGCGTATCTCGCAGGCGGATGGACTCGCGCCATCGTTCAACCCCTGCGGCGCCGATGGCTCGGGCGTAACCGTCGTCATCATCGATAGCGGCATCAATCCTGACCACGCGGAGTTCGCGGGTCGCGTCCAACGCATCGTCAACTTCTATACTGGACCCGAGGCAAACGGCGGTCGTGACATTGAAGGCCACGGAACACACGTTGCTGGCTGCGCGGCAGGCGCAACGACAGGACCTGCTCCTGGCGCTGGCATCGTGTCGCTCGCCGTCTCAAGTCCTCGAGGCAAATTCACATTTTCGTCTGCTGTTGCGGCGCTGAATTGGCTGCTGATTCCGGGCAACATTCAACTTCCGGCCGTCGTCAACATGTCACTCAGCGGCGAACACCGCGGCGCTTTGGCGGCAGTCTTCGAAGAGGCTATCGCGAACGTCACCTTCAACGGCATCCCTGTGGTGGTCGCTGCAGGCAACGAATCGTGGCCGGCGTCATGGATGTATCCAGCCGCGTCAGCGTTCACGCTCACCGTCGGTGCGACCGACGTCGATGACCATCCCGCGGTCTTCTCGAACTTCGGGCCCGAAGTTGGCATTTGGGCGCCGGGCCACGGAATCCTCGCCGCAGACTGGCTTCGTGCACCCAACGGTTTGAAACTCTCCGAAGGCACGTCAATGGCCTCGCCGATGGTGGCTGGCGTTGCGGCGCTGTATCTCGAGCGCCATCCGCCAACAGCTGAAGAACTCGCGCTTCCCGTCACCATTTCGACGCGAACCTACCTCGCGCTTCTCGCATCGGCGTCGCGCGGCAAACTCAGTGATCAGAGTGACCCTGCGCGTGTTGCTCCTGGTGGAAACGGCACACTCGCCGGTTCTGCCAATCGCTTGCTTCAGGCGTGCGAACAGATCGCGCCGATCGAGTGTGCCGACGACGTCCCGTGGTACGGCGATGCGAAGTCGATCATTCTTGGCAATGGCGTGACGCCGATTGATGCGTCATTCAGCTGTGTCCGCAATGTGCGACATCCGTCGGGCCCCATCACTGTGACCATCAACACGGTGAGTCTCAAGATCTCATTCGAGAATGGCGTACCTGCTGGCGGGAAAGCGCGCGTCGGAATCATCGACGTTGCGACAGGCGCAGTGCTTTGGGACAGTGATACGGCAATAGGTTCGTCGGACGCCTTCGAGTTGATGGCGAAGCGCACCGTTCGTTCGACCAGCGTCGCGGGTGTCTACATCGCATGGCAGCCCATCGCCACGTCAGGCTCCGTTGGTTTCGGCTACGCGATGACAGCCTCCGTTGCGGGCGGAACGAGCTGCACGGGCGACCTCGACGGAAACGGATCGGTCGATGCTGCAGATCTCACGCGGCTTCTCGCCGGTTGGGGTGTCTGTCCTGCGGATCCAGCACCATGCATCGCCGATTTCAACGCCGATGGTTTGGTCGACGCCGCAGATCTCTCGTTGATGTTGGCGGCGTGGGGTTCATGCGTCCCAACGGCCGCGCCCGGCTATGTCGCGGATTGCAATGGCGCACCCGTCCTCCGCAACTACTACGGCGACGTTTTCCGAGATGGCCCGGGAACGGTGGTGCGCCCCATGCGCCCCGATCCGATCAACGCCCCCAATACGGTGTATCCGATCACGCTTGATTGCCCATCGCTTGCATGGGACTCAGATCCTGGAAACCCCAACGTCGTGTCGTTTGACGATCCACGCACCGGCGCCGGAACACTCAGCGACGGCGCGTGCGGACAAGCCACGTGGTTACAGTGCTTCAAAGTCGGTGCCTTCTTCTGGGGTCGCGGGCTGACCTGCGACCAAGTGCCGGGGCTCGCGCCAATTTCAACGCTCGCGGGATGTGGCAAGGGTGAGATTGGCAGCGGTTTTCCCGTAGCCATCGAACAGCCGTTGAGCTATCCGGCGCCGTCGGTCATCGTTCGACAGACCGTCCAGCCGGGAGTGAACTCGATCAGCGAACTTCGCGTGGTCGCCAATCCATTCAACCTCGCGAGTTCTTCGTCCGTCCGCGTCACGGGTTGGGCAAGCGTTCCGCCTCGGAACCGAGTCATGCCTTTGACAGACTTCCGCGTCCGCGTGACGGTTCGATTCCGCGATGGAGGGGCGCCGCTCGTGGTCGATCGACCTGCGATCCTTCAACCGTATGGCCCCGCTGGGGAGGCTGCGGGCGTTCCGAGTATTGTGCGACTCATGACGATCGAAGGTGTGCTTCCACCTTCCGATCGAGAAGTGCTATCCGTCGCGGTTCAAGCGATGCCTGAAGGCCTCGACAGCATCTCGTGCGTCCGAGTGATGACTTGGCAAGGACGAGCCATGCTTGCAAACGAGGACGGACCTGCCGCGGAGTTTTCACCGGACGCTGGCGCCACGTGGCTTCCGATGTTGACGACCGACGGCGCACGCTTTCAAGCGGCGATGTGCATCAAGCCGTAAGCCCCGCTCGCTGGCGGAACGACCCGGGTTTCTGCGCATCGGCTCAACAGATGCGCTCTTCAGCACTGTGACATCACTGTGACATCACTGTGACATCACTGTGACATCACTGTGACATTACTGGGGCCGCACGCGCAGACTGACGTACTTGAGGTCGGTGTACGCATCGAGTCCGTGCGTGCCGCCTTCTTTGCCGAGGCCCGAATCCTTGCGTCCACCGAACGGCGCTTCGGCGGTGCTTGGTGCGCCGTCGTTGGCGCCAATGACGCCAAAATCGAGCGACTCGACGACGCGTAGGAGACGATCCGCATCCTGCGTCATCACGTATCCCGCGAGGCCGTATGGCACGGCGTTCGCGAGCACGATCGCTTCGGCTTCGGAGTGGAAAGTCATCGCTGCAACGACAGGGCCGAACGTCTCTTCACACGCACAGAGCATGCTCGGATCAGTGTGCGAAAGAATCGTTGGTTCGTAGAAGCGTCGTGAGAATCCCGCGACCTCTCGGCGCTTGCCTCCGACACGTAACCGCGCACCTCGCGCGATCGCATCGGCGACGTGCGCTTCCACCTTCGCGAGCGCCGCGTCGTTGATGAGCGGCCCCATGCGCGTCGACTCAAGCGTTGGGTCGCCAATCGCCGTCGCAAGCGCACGCACACGCGCTTCGAGTCGCGCGAGGAACTCGTCCGCGATTGAAGCAGCCAACAAGAAGCGATTCGCGCAGATGCACGTCTGGCCCATGAAGCGGAACTTCGAGAGCATCGCTTGCTCGACCGCGCGATCGAGATCCGCGTCGGCGAAGACAATGAATGGCGCATTACCACCGAGTTCGAGCGCCGTTTTGATGAGTCGTGGCGCGCATTGCGCAGCGAGAATACGACCGACTTCGGTCGAGCCTGTGAAACTCAGTTTGCGCGTCGAGGGGTGCGAGATCAGCGCGCCCGCGACTGTCGGTGGATCACCGATCACCACACTGAACGCGGCCATCGGCGCGCCAGTTTCACGCGCGACCTGTTCGTAGATTCGCGCGAAGGCGAGTGCGGTGAGTGGTGTCTCTTCGGCGGGCTTCACGACCTGCGAGCAACCCGCGGCAAGCGCTGGCGCGAGTTTGCGCGCAATCATCGCGAGCGGGAAGTTCCACGGTGTAATCGCAACCGTTGCGCCGATGGGCTCACGCAAGACAAGCACCCGACGGTCGGCAACGCGCGATGCAGGAAGCTCGCCTGCCGCGACTTCCGCAGCGGCGGCAGCGTTCTCAAAGAAACTCGCGGCGTACTCAACCTCACCGCGGCTCTCGACAATCGGCTTTCCACTTTCACTCGTCAAAAGCGCCGCAAGCTGCACGCCATTCGAACGAATACCCGCCGCCAAACGCCGGACGAGCTCAACACGTTTGAGCGTTGAAAGCACGCGCATCTCTCGCGTTGCAGCGGCGTTCGCTTCCGCCGCGCGCGTCGCGAGCGCTGCGCTTGCGCCGACGATGGTCGCGAGCGGCGCATCGGTCGCTGGGTTCACCACCACAAGCGGTGTGGCGTCCCCAGCGACAAATTCGCCGGCGACATAGTGACGTGTTTCCAACTCGTGCATGAGGCCCCGATTCTGCGTGCATGGCACTGCACGAGTGAGAGTCAACGCTGCTTCAGATACTCCTCGAGCCGCTCGGCCTTCCGCACAAGGAACGGCACGTGCTGCTCAGAAACGCGAATGAACTTCACCAAGACTTTCATCGTCTGGTCAAATTCCTCGGCGAACTTCTGCTGCTCTTGATCTTTCCACGTTCCCTGCAAGGCGCCCATTTTGGCGCCCATGGCGCTGATTTGGCCTTGCAATTCCGCGTTGAAACGGTGCAAGTCTTGGGCGAAGCGGCGGAGTTCCTGTGGGTCTGCGATTGCTTTGGCCATGCGCGCACTTTAGCGCAGAGCCACGCGTGCAATGCTGATTACAGCCGATCGTCACCGCATTCATTTCGCACGCGACGGATCGTTTCTTCCATCATTTCGAGCGCGTTCATTGCGGCGCGAAGTTGCTTCTCGATCGGATCGATCGAGCGCTCTT
>JAIYCA010000019.1 GCA_027488265.1 Planctomycetaceae bacterium | reverse complement strand
TTTCATGTCGATGCGCCGCGCGATTCGCGCCTCACGCGACAGCGGCGAGGCTACGCAGGTTTCCGCGACCTGATCGTCCACGCGCGCGGCCGAATAACACGCGCCCAAATACGTGCCCGTCACGCGCCTCGTTCGAATTTCGTGAAGCCGCGCGCACGCGCTGCGAACCTCATCTCGCAGCGTCGATCTCGCACATCGCTGCGCGCACTTTTCCCTCGCGGCGAAGCGGCGGCTCTGTTATCGTTTCCGATTCTCCGCTTCCGAGGCGGCGAACCCCGGCTTCAAGTTTGGACCGTTGTCCAACCCGGATGAACTTTTTCTCGGCGCGCGTCGGCTCGTTGCCCTCGCGTGGGAAACAAAGCACACATGGTCGACTTCAACCTGATCGAGGATCTCAAACTTCAAGATGGCGAAGTGGAGCGCATGCTCCGCGAAGCCTACGGCGATAAGGTCGCCGCTGGTGAAATGGACGCGCTCATCTCGCAAGAGATCAGCGGGCTCGCGCCAGGAAGCATCCTCAAGGGTCGTGTTGTCGGCTTCGCTGGTGATCACGTTGTTGTCGACGTCGGTCTCAAGAGCGAAGGTCACATTGATCGCAACGAGTTCGAGGACACCGATGTCGCCGTCGGCGATGAAGTCGAAGTCCTCCTCGAAAGCCTCGAAGACGAGTCGGGTGGCGTGCGCCTCTCGAAGCGCAAGGCCGACCGCATCCGCGGTTGGGAGATGATTCTCCAAACCCGCAAAGAAGGCGACGTCATCGAAGGAAAGTGCCTCCGCAAGATCAAGGGCGGCCTTCTCGTCGACATCGGCGTTCCGGTCTTCCTCCCTGCGTCGCAAGTGGATGTTCGTCGTCCAGGCGACATCGGCGAATTCGTCGGCAAGCCGATGCGCGCGATGATCCTCAAGATCGATGAAGAGCGCCGCAACATCGTCATTTCGCGCCGCAAGCTTATCGAAGACGAGCGCGACGCTGCGAAGAGGCGCCTCCTCGAAGGCGTCCGCGAGGGCGACCTCGTGCGCGGCATCATCACGAACGTCGCCGACTTCGGCGCGTTCGTTGACCTCGGCGGTATCGACGGTCTTCTCCACATCACCGA
Organism: Planctomycetaceae bacterium; assembly: GCA_027488265.1. Lineage (GTDB taxonomy): Bacteria > Planctomycetota > Phycisphaerae > Phycisphaerales > SM1A02 > QWPT01. The sequence continues at coordinate 27,501 of JAIYCA010000019.1, read as the reverse complement.
CATGTCGTGGGGCCGCGTGAATCACCCGAGCGAGATCGTTCGCATCGGTGACGAAATCGAAGTCAAGATCCTCAACATCGATCGCGAGCGCGAGAAGATCGCACTCGGCCTCAAGCAGAAGGAAACTTCGCCTTGGGAGCAGATCGAAGCGAAGTACCCCGTCGGCTGCCGCGCGAAGGGCTCGGTTGTCAACCTCATGTCGTACGGCGCGTTCGTGCGGCTTGAAGAAGGCATCGAAGGCCTCGTGCACATCTCCGAAATGTCGTGGACGCGTCGCGTCAATCACCCGAGCGAACTCGTGTCGGTCGGCCAGGAAATCGACGTGGTCGTGCTCGACATCAACAAGGAGAAGCTCGAGATTTCGCTCGGCGTCAAGCAGACCGAAGTCAACCCGTGGGAACTCGTTGCCGAGAAGTACCCAACCGGCACCGTTATCGAAGGCAAGGTTCGCAACCTCGCCAACTACGGCGCGTTCATCGAGATCGAGCCGGGCATCGACGGCCTCCTCCACGTCAGCGACATCAGCTGGACGAAGAAGGTCGCGCACCCGAACGAGCTCTACAAGAAGGGCGATGTCGTCAAGTGCGTCGTCATCGACGTCGATCAGGAGAAGCAGCGCGTCGGTCTCGGCGTGAAGCAACTCACGGAAGATCCATGGGTCGAGGCGATCCCGTCGGCGTACCGCCCGGGCATGATCGTCAAGGGCACGATCACGAAGATCACCAACTTCGGCGTGTTCGTCGAACTCGAAGAGGGTCTCGAAGGTCTCCTCCACATCTCGGAACTCAGCGATTCGAAGATCGAGAATCCGCAAGATGTGGTCAAGGTTGGCCAAGAAGTCGAAGTCAAGATCCTTCGTGTCGACACCGACGATCGCAAGATCGGCCTCTCGCTCAAGCGTGCTCAGTGGGGCACGGGTGCTGGCGAGAAGCCGGCGGGCGGCGCAGGCGGCGACGAATTCGATCGTCCAGCGCGCGGCGGACGCGCGGCTCCGGCGCGTGGTGGTCTCGACGATCACGGCGCAATGGGCAGCGACCGCTTCAGCTTCTGAGGCTGACGAACGCAGGTCACGCGCTGGAGGATCAATCTTCCAGCAACTCAAAAACATTCCGGCCGCGGCGAATTCGCCGCGGCCGGTTTCTTTTTCTGAGAGTTCGTCAAACGCCTGCGTTCAGAGAACGCTGTTTCCGGTTGGACGCGCGATTGCGTAGAGTGCAGTCTGCGGTGGTTGAGGCGTCGTCAGAAGCGCAGGTTCAGCAGAGCGCGATGAACGCGAGCAAGCTCAGCAGCGCGATCTTCCTGCGGTGGTCGACGGGTGAGAGAATCTTCGAGATGAGCATGGCGTATTCCGTTCTTCAGTTGTGGTGCCGTCGCGACTGTGCCGCGTACGGGGATTCTGTTGCAACGAACGTGCCATGCGGGGCTCATCCTCGATTTTCAGCTGTGAAGCCGCCCGCGCAGGTCCATCTGTGCGGCCTGTTGCGACGGGTGATGCAATTCGCCACCGCGTATTGCCCCGTTGTCGCACTCATCTGTTGCATCGCTGCAACAACCATCCCTGCAACATCTTCAGCCCGCGCACAAGCGCCGACCGAAGAGACCGCAATCGACGCGTTCATTGTGGCGCGCGGCTGGCTCGACCGCGACGCCCTGCCCCCGCTTGATGCACCAGACTCGGCGGCCGCGCTGCCCGACACAAAGGCGGTCTCCGTGATCCTCCGTGCGAACGGCCGCGTTGTCGGGCGCGGTGACGATGCAACCGGTGATGCATCGATGCTCCGACGCGCAACCGGACGCGCCATCGCCGAGGCGCTCGGCGACGCGACGGTGCGCGCGACCCGCGCTGAACTCGATGACCGCGTCACCGCGCGACTCGCGATAGAGATTGAACTCGCAGGCGCGACGAAGCCGCTCCTCGGTCGAACGATTGCGGAAGCTGCAACGCGCATCGTGCCAGGCACCGATGGCATCGCGGTCTTACGCGGCGACGAGGTTTTCCGCGCGTTTCCATCGCGACTTCTTGCAAGCGACAGTGCCGACCGCCCTGACGCCACGATCACGATGCTCATGCGCAACGCTGGGCTTCCCGCGAAAGAACTCCGAGAGTTTGCGACGACGGAGCGCGTTTCGCTCGGCAAGTTCGACACCGTGCGCATTCGACAAGCGACCGCGCAAACGCCGCCGTCGGTTGTCACGCGCGCGGGTCGATTGATTGCGCTCGACGAAGTTACGCATGGATTTGCTGGGGGATTCACCCGCACGCTTGCGACGCAACTTGCCGCGCGACTTGGCGGGAATGTCGTTGTGCGTGATGGTTCCGCGGAAGATGTCGCCGCTCCGCACGAGCGCGCCGCACTCCTCGGAACCTACAACCCAACGGCGGATGTCTACGACCCGCCGCTCGCGAGTGCGGCGGATGAAGCGTTTGCCGCGCTCGCCCTCGCGTGGGCTTCGCGGTCCGAAACGCTTCCAGCACCCGCGCGCACCGCGGCCGCCTCGCAGGCCGCGAAACTCGTGACGAAACTGGTTGCTGAGATCGCGCGCGGCAACGAGGCGGGCGCAGAGAGCAAAAGCGGAAACGATGGCACGACGCAGAAATCGGCGGCGGACGATGTCCGCACGCAACGCGAGGCAGCCGTCGCCGCAATGACACTGCACGCGGCGCGGCTCGCGGCGGACTCGGTGCCCGCCCCACTTCTCGCGCCGCTCGCAGATCGCGTTCGAAACTCGGCACGCGCATTTGTTGAAGGCGACGCGACCGAATTCACGCCGCTCTCGATTGAAATCGCTGCTTCGTCGATCGCGGCACTGACCGCGACGGGCGCCAGCGAAGAAGACGCCCTGCTCGCGTCGCGCCTGCTCGACCGCTTGCTGCGTGCGACGGCCGATCAGCGAGGTCGCCTCGCCGACGTCGCCCTTCCGCTCGCGCTCGCGTCGGCAGCGGCAACACTTCCCTCGCAAAGCCGCGAGGCGTTGCGCGAAGTGCTCGACGAGATCGCGCGTGTCGCGGAGAACCTGCAGATCGGACTCGGACCGACGCCTGACGGCACGCCCGCCGACCTCGCTGGCGGCATCGCGCTCCCAAGTTCCCGACTGCTTCTCGCCGACGCGCAGTGCCTTCGCCTCGCAGCCGCCATCGCGGTGCTCCGAGCGCAGGAACCCCGCGTGGAGGCGGCCGTTGAAGAGCGCCCTCCATCGGAAACCCCGCCCGCTTCCACATCCGCGGCCCCAAGGGAAGCCACGTCTGCGGCGCCATCCGCAGCCTCGCCCGAGCCAAACCCCGCAACCACCCCCGAGCCGCAACCGATTGTGATCATCGGGTTCGTCCGCTTCCTCGCGCAGCACATGGCGAACGAGCCGTGGACCGACGGATTCCGCCAGCCAGACGCCGTTCGCGGACTTGTACGAGCGAGTCTTGCGACCGACGACTGCCCTCCCGCCGCAACCGCCGCCGGACTTTTCCTCTCGATCGCCGCGGCTGAGTCGCTCGATCGTGGCGGCTGAGCTCGGACCTACATCAGACTCCGAGTCGCGGAAACTCAGAAATTGCCGCAGTTCCTCGGAAATACCGATGGAATCGTGACGTATATTCGCAAGGTCTGGCCTTGCCCGGGCAGCCTGCCTGGCGGCCGTACGGCTTGCCACCGTTTCGCGCTCAGTTCGTCACCGTTCTGGATTCGGAGTCTTCCATGCACCAGTTCATGCACCTGAAGGTCCACAACAACGTCTTTGCTCGCTCGCTCGTTGCTGGTGTCGTCGCATGCGCTGCGTCTACGCTGACCACCGAAGCATCCGCACAAGGCCTCTCTGAGCGCCTGCAAGCGGTCGCTGAGCAGAAGCGCGAGACGGCGCGCAACGATGTCTCGAAGGGCAAGCTCCTCGGCGCGTTGCTCTACGTGGATGTCTCGGTTGCCTTCGACAAGACGCCAGCCAAGACCGCGTTCGAGTACGTCGCACAACAACTCGGCGTTCCGCTGATTGTGCGTTACGCGGGCGAAGGCGGCTCGGAAGGCATCGACCCTGAACTCGAAATTTCGCTCTCGATCGAGGGCGCACCAGCGATCAACGTGCTTGAGCGCATGCTCGAAATCTGCGGCACCGATTCGCCGTGCACGTGGCAGATCCGCGAAGGCTTCGTCGAGGCAGGCACAAAGGATCGTCTCGCGGTTCCTGCAGCGCGCGAATTGCGCATGTACCCAATTCGCGATCTCCTCTTCGAACCACCAACCTTCGACAACGCACCCGATTTCAACCTGAGTTCTGCGCTCTCGCAGGGCGGCCAAGGCCAAGGTGGCGGCGGTAGCGGCGGCGGCTTCGGTGGCGGCGGTGGCGGATTCGGCGGTGGTGGCGGCGGCGGCGGTGGCGGATTCGGCGGCGGTGGCGGCGGCTCCGGTGGCGGAGGCGGCGGCATCATCGGTGATCCCGGCGAAGATCCAGAGCGCCCAAACGTCGAAGAACTCGCCGATCAACTCATGACGATCATTCAGGAGCAGTGCGAACCTGAAGCGTGGGCCGATGCCGGTGGCGATTGGGCCACGATGAAGTACTACCAAGGCGTTCTGCTCATTCGCGCCCCAGACTTCGTGCACCGTCAGATCGACGGCTACCCGTTCAAGCCGCAGCGTCCACGTCGTTCGACGCCGGATATGGCTCCTTCGAGTGCATCAGCGGGTACTGACGGCGCAAGGCGGGACGTCACGTTTACGACCGGTCTCTCGATCGTCGAGAACGTGAAGTTCCGCAGCGTGCCGGTGGAAGGCGCGGTCAGCGGCGCTGGCAACACGCGCAACTGAGGCGACGAACGCAAGACCGTTCGAACGCGAGAGCATTTCATCGGCGCGTCGCTCGCTCGATGAAGTCGAGTTGAACTTCGATGTTGGAAAGACCAATCGGGCGCGCTGTCCTACTGAAACTTTTCGTGACAGCGCCCCCACCGCAAGGAACCGAACACTCCGCGCATCATGCATTGCAAAGGACGGCCTTCATGCGACGAGCAGCACAGCCTCTTCAAGGATCAGCGCCTCGCCCCGCACACTCCGTGCGTCTCGCGGTCTCGATTGCCTTCGTTGTTGGAAGTTCGGTTGGAAGTTCGTTTGCGACGTCGCTTGCGCACGCGTCGCCGTCGAACAGTTTGACTTCGTTCGCTCAATCGTCGTCCACCCAAAGCACACCACCGAAGAAGCCGCGTGAGAAGCCACGCGCACTCGCGCCCACGCACGACCCTTCGAAACCCGCCTCAGGCACGCCGCGTGCGAGCGATCCAACAACCAAACCCGCGACGAATCCTGCGGCTCCCGCGGCGCCGTCATCGGTCGCTCCTGACGCGCCCTTGGCAAAGGAAACTTCTTGGCCGAAGGCTGGAGAAGCTGCGCCGAGCAAGCCTGCGTCAAACTCGCGAGAACCAGCGAACCCGAAGTCGGGAACCACCGACGCCTGGGAGCCACAGTGCTCGATCACGGCGGCGTTTGTCGAAGTTCGACCCTCCGACAGCCCCCCGCTCGAGACCGAAGAAGAGCGCGCGCGCGAACAACTCGGCCGACTCGTTTATTCGCGCTGCGATGTCGTCATCGACGAAGCGCCGATGCGCGACGCACTGCGAGCACTACGCCGCGCCATCGGGATCAACCTTGTTGTCTTTGAACTCGGTGGCGGTTTACCTGGAATCGATCTCGATCAACCGGTCAGCCTTCAGTTGGAGAACGCCTCGGGGTACGAGGTACTCGAGGCGCTTGCCGGCATGACGGGGCTCTCCTGCACGTGGCAACTCCACAACGCGACAGTTGAGTTCGGCCCGAAGGCGACGCTTGCGCGTGAAGAGGCGCGCTACAACAAGACCTACGAAACCACCGATCTCGCGCTCGATCCACCGGACTTCAAGAATGAAGGAATTGGTGTCCGTGGCGTTGAGAGCTACAACCGCCGCGACAGCGACAAAGTGATCGGCGAACTCGTTCGCATGATTACGACGCACTGCGAACCCGAGGCGTTCAAGCCCGCGCCTCCGATGATGGTCGAAGATGCGAACGGCAATCTGGTGATTGTGCAGCACACGACCCCAACGGGCGGCGGTTCGCTTTCGCCGAAGTCGAATCCAAACACGAAAGCCACGCGCAACTTCGATCCCTCGATCGCCGTCGTATACGCGACCGGCCAGTGGGCATCCATCCAAGCGAAGGACAACAACATCATCGTGATCGGGCCCGACTTCGTTCATCGATCGATCGACGGCTACGGAAAGCCCATTCCGCCCCGCGCTGTCGCACCGCGCTCGACGACGACGTCGGCGCCCACTGCGCCCACTGGCGGAACGCACTGACCACCGCACCGTGAAGCACTGGACGGCTCGCGTTTCCCAGCGCGATCGCTCGAATCCTCGAAGATCGAAGATCGAAGATCGACTACGAAGATCGCCCCTGAAGATCAACCTTAAGGTCATTCTTGAAGGTAGCCACATGAGGATCGATTTGCGCTCAACTCATAAGCCAACCTCGTTCGCGATCCCGCGGCCCAAATTCTCTGTTGTTCCGCGCGCGGCTTCGCTTGTGCTTGGCATGACCTGCCTCTCCGCCCCCTGCCACTCTGACCCCTGCCACGCAACATATGTCGCACCCATCGGCAGCAAGCCTGCCGACCAGACTGCGACTGCTGCAACAACTTTGACCGCGCCCACCGAGCGCGAGCCGAACGTTCGTACGACGTGGGCCGCGATGCGCCCCTCCGATACCCCAGCGCCTGAGTCAGACAGCGAACGCCGACTCGAAGCCATCGGCCGACTCGTGCACTCGCGCGTCGACGTTCGATTTGAGGATGTACCGATCGGTGCAGCGCTTCAAGAGATCGCCGATGCCGTTGGGCTGAATCTTCTCGTCTTTGAGCAAGTCGATCCGAACGACGCGCGTTCGGGTATCGATGTCGATCGTCGCATCGATCTCACGCTCGAAGGCGTCAGCGGTCGCGCTGCGCTTGAAGCGGTCATCGGGCTCGCGAGTCGTCAGGCGACGTGGCAAGTCTTCAACGGAGTGTTCGAGGTTGGACTTCGCAAAGATCTCGCGCGCGCATCGGCGCGATCGTTGCGTACCCATGACGCAACCGATCTGTCGCTCGACCCACCGGATTTCAGTGGCTGTGGTCGAATTCACAGTCGACGATCAGGTGAGGAAATCGTCGCCGAACTCGTGCGCATGATCTCAACCCACTGCGAGCCTGAGGCGTTTCGGCCGTTGCCGAACCGCTCGATGCACGATACGAACGTGGGCTCTGGGCCGGTGCAAGGTGGAGCCAACGGGCCAAACGATCAATCGACGCTCAACCTCGACCCGAGCCGCGGAGTCGTACGAATCGAGGGTCAGTGGGCCACGATTCAGACGAAAGAGAAACTCATCGTTGTGTCGGCGCCCGACTTCGTGCATCGCGCGATCGAGGGCTGCGAAGGTGCGCTGCCGCCGCGCATCGGCCCGCCGGCGGCAGAGAAGCCCGCATCCCGAGCAACGCTCGATCAGAAGCCCGCCGCCGAGCCTCGCTCGAACGCGCCTGCGGGCAGCGGACGCGCTCAACCGTAATCTCGCGCGTCGCTTTTCCGACGGCGCGTTACGCTGCGCGTGCACGGATGCGCCTCGGAACTTTCCGCAAAGATTCGCCACTTCGACGTGACCTCGTTGCCTGCACCGGCGACGGGATGACGTACTCGTTCATGGTTGGAACGGGCGAGACGTACATCGCGCTCTTCGCGCTCGCGCTTGGTTCAACCGATGCGCAAAGCGGGTTGATCGCCGCGGTGCCGCCACTCGTTGGTGCAACCCTGCAACTCCTTGCACCGGCCATCGCCGCGCGCGTCAAGAGTCCGTCGCGTTGGATCCAGTGCTGCGCGATCTTGCAGGTGGCGAGTTTCCTTCCGATGGTTGTTGGCGCGATCGTCGGAGCCTTGCCCTTCTGGGTGCTCTTTGTCGTTGCGGGCATCTACTGGACGTCGGCACTTGGCGCGGCCGGCGTGTGGAACACGTGGATCGGTCTCACGATGCCCGCGGCGATTCGACCGCGCTACTTCGGCATTCGAAGCCGCTTGTGTCAGGCGACGATTCTCGTCGGCCTGATTGTCGCGGGGTTCACACTCCAATCGACCGACGGCACACGCTGGGAAACAACTGGCTTCGCCGCGCTTTTCCTCGCGGCTGCCGTCGCGCGCTTCGCAAGCATCCGCTACCTGCGCATCCAACGCGATCCACCTTCGTGGCCCGATCACAAACCCATTCCGCTGTGGCACTTCTTCACGCGCTACTGGCATCGCGCCGATGCGCGCTTGGTGTCGCTCTTGCTCGCGATGCAAGTCGCCGTGCAATTCGGTCAGCCGTTTCTCAATCCATACTTGCTCAAGCAATTGGACGTCACGCCTGCGCTGTACCTCGGGCTCATCGGGACGAGCTTCCTTGCGAAGTCACTTGCGCTTCCGTTCCTCGGGCTGCTCGCGAAGCAAAAGAGCGCAGGCTCGCTGCTTTCGATGGGCGCGCTCGGTACGACGTTCATGATTTTCCCTTGGATTTACGTCGACTCGGTGCCCGGAATGTTCGCGATCCAAGCTGTGAGCGGCATCGCGCAAGGCGCGTGGGAGCTCGCGACGTTCCTTCTTTTCCTCGAAACCGTGCCGTCCGACGAACGCACGAGTTTGATGAGCGGCTTCTACTTTCTCAACTCGCTGGCGATGGCCGCGGGTGGCATCGCTGGCTCGTGGCTTCTCGGCGCATCGCCCGATGCGACAACGTATGCCGCGGTTTTCTGGACATCGACGGGACTTCGCGTGGCTGCGCTCCTCCTACTTCCGTTCGTGCACACCGAGGTATTGCACGCGATTCCGATCATCTCAACGACACTCGCGGTGCGACTCAATGCAGGCTCGATCGAATCACCGATCCCTGGCTCGATGCGAGAAGTCGACCGCCGCAAGCCGCCGACAAAGGATGACGACGCGTGAACGCGCAGCGCGTGATCGTTCGAAGTACATGCGTCGTGGGCGCCTGCATCGCGGGTGCGGCCTGCGCCCTGCTCGCGCTCGTGCCGACCGCGACGTGGGCCGAGCAATTCGCACATCCGGTGCGGGTCGCGCGATTGGGTGGCGCGATTCCCGAGGCGACCACGCAGGGCGCGTTCGCGTTTCGAGTGACCTTGGCCGTTGCGGCGTTTGCGATACCCGCGATCGTGCTGCTTCTTGAGAAGAGCCTCGCGAAACAACGCGGGACGCCGATTGGGGTGCCGGTTCGCTCGACGTTCGGCTCTCCACAGGCGCGCGAAGTTTCGCCCACAGTGGGCGACCAACTCGCGTTCCCGATCTTTCTTCTCTGTTGCATCGTTGGCGGAGCGCTTGTGCGTATCGCGCTCGCGGCCGAGAGCCTCTGGTACGACGAAATCTCGGCGCTTCTTTCGTTTGCGCTTGAAGGCCCCGGAGTTGCGTTCGGCTCGTACACCGTTCCGACAAATCACGTGCCGATGACGCTCGCCATGTGGGCGATGGTGATACTCACAGGAAGCGTCAGTGAATTCGCCGTACGCGCGCCGGCCGTCATCGCGGGAGTTGTTGCGATTCCCGTCGCATGGAGCCTTGCGCGTGAAGTCGCGCCGACGGCGTTGCGCGATCGACTCGCGCGCGCGATGGCGTTCGTCGTCGCGTGCGCACCGATTCCCGTACTCGAAAGCGCCGAAGCGCGCGGATATTCGTTCGTGATCCTCGGCTCGCTTGTGGCGGCGCTCTTTCTTTCGCGCGCGCGGCGAACACACGCGGCCATCGATTGGGTCGCATTCGCCGCGGCCTGCGCGTTCGCAGCGTGGGCGCATCCTGTGGCGATTCTCGTACCGATCGTGACGGGCGTCATCGGGATTTTCCGCGAACGAACGCTCGCGCTGTCGTCGTTGCTCGCGGGCATCCTCGCGGCTGTCGTCCTCGCGCCACTTGTTGGAGATGTCCTCGCGACGCGCGCCGACTACGTCCATGGAACCGCCGATCAACCCACGTTTTTCTCGCGCGAAGGCGTCGAAGCGATCACAGGACTTTCGCTCTCGTGGGGGCTCGCGCTCCCGACCGCGCCGTGGACCGCGTGGATTGCATTCACTCCGCTCCCCGCATGGCTTGTTGGGCTTCCATACGTCTTGATCGCGCTCTTCGGCTTGGGCATCGCGCGACTCGTGCGTGACCGCGCGTTTGATCGCGCACGTGCGACTGCGCTGCCATTCGCGATTGCATTCGTCGTGGCGATCGCGCTCTCGCTCTTCCTCGGGACGTGGATCTACGCACGTTTTCTTCTCTTCGCCGTGCCGGTTTCCGCGCTGGCGATTGGCCTTGCGCTTGCCTCGATCGAACGCACACGACCTCGCGCGACGATCTTCTGCTTGGTCGCATTGCAAGCGCTCGCGGCGTACGCGGTGTACTGGAAGAAGCAGCCGATTCGCGATGCCGTCGAGGCCGTCGCTGCCGCGCGCGGCGATGCTGCGAGCACCGCGCAACGCGTGCTCACGATCGGATTACCCGACAACGCGGTCGGCTTCTACGCCTCGCCATTCGGCTTCGAAGCCGAGCCCACAGGGTTCCTCGGCGCAGATTTGGTTTCGAAACTTGAGCCAGCGAAGCCAACGGGTGAAGCGCCGACCTCACCCCACGCGCACGCAGCATCTGTCTCTGCAGAGTTCGTGCCTCCAACGTTCATCATCGTTCTGTACCCAGAGCGACTCAGCGCCGACGTGCTCGCCACGCTCGACGCGCGCTTCGATCGCACACATCGTTTCGAAGGTTGGGCTGATTGGGGCCACGGCGCAGTCGAAGTCTGGCGTGCGTCTGACGCGCGTGGCGCAGGTCGTTGAATTTGTGTACGAGCGCAGGGTCGTCAGGTCAACATCGCGATGATCGCGCGATCGGCGTTTGGGAAACGCATACGCGCCATCGCCGCATCGAGCCGTTCGCGCAACGGAAAAGCCTCGCGATGCTGCGCAAAGAACCGCAAAACCGCGCGCCCGACATCGGCGGGTTTCCGCGTGCCGTCAGGGCAGAAGACGTTGTAATCGGCCCACGAGAGTCGCAATTCGTGCAACGTCGTGCCGTCTGCGGCTTCGATCGACGCGTGCCAAATCCACGCCTGATCTGCCTCTCGCTCCGCGCCAAGTCGAATCGCAGGTTCTGGCGCGTCATCGTGCATCCTCGGAGGATACCATCGCGACCCACTCGACTGCGGCGAACGCAGCACGACCCCCGCTCTTGTTTCGGCCCACTCCATGCCTGTTGGATTCTTCCTCGAGATCTTCCGCCTCGGTCTGCGCAACTTGCGACTCCACAAGTTGCGCTCCACGCTGACAAGCCTCGGCATCATTCTCGGCGTCGCGGCGGTGATCGTCGTCGTGGCCGTTGGTGAAGGCAACAAGATCGGCGCGCTCCGTGAAGTTTCAGCGCTCGGTGCGACGAACATCATCGTCCGCTCTTCGAAGCCACCGGAAGCGGCGAACGCTGGACAAGCCCGTACCTTTTTCGTGGCGTACGGATTGCTTCGACAGGATTTGCGACGCCTGAACAGTGCGATGACCGACGCGTCGGCCGTTGTGCCGCTCAAGGCCGTTGGCTCCGACGTTTCGTACGAGAATCAACGCATCACCAGTCAGGTCTACGGAACGACGCCTGAGTTACTCGAGGTTGCGCGACTCCGACTCGAGCCGCGCGGCCGCTATCTCAGCGCCGAAGACCTCGAATCGCGCGCGCCCGTCTGCGTGATCGGTAGCGAAATCGCGAAGCAGTTCTTCCGCTTCCGCGACCCGATCGGCGCGACCATCAAAGTCGACAACACGGTATTTCGCGTCATCGGCGTTCTTGAACCGATCGGTCTTGCTGGCGGCCGCGGTTCTGCGCTCGTCGGACGCGACCTCAACAAGGACATCCACATTCCGATCACGACCGCCGAAGGGCAATTCGGCGACATGGTCATGCGTCGGCAATCAGGTTCGTTCAGCGGCGAACAGATTGAATTGAGCGAGTTGTACGTCGTTGCCCCGGAAACGGACGCGGTCGTTCCGCTCGCGGAGCGCGTGCGGCGCGTGATTGAGAGTGGACACCCTGGATTGACCGACGTGCAAATCGTCGTGCCGTGGGAACTCCTTGAAAACGCGAAGCGCCAGATGATGGTGTGGAACGTGATGCTTGTGGTCGTTGCCGCGATTTCGCTGCTCGTCGGCGGCATCGGCATCATGAACATCATGCTCGCCTCGGTGACAGAGCGCACGCGCGAGATTGGTATTCGTCGCGCGCTCGGCGCGACGCGCAAGCACATCGTGCTGCAGTTCCTCGTCGAAACGGGCGCGCTCTCGACGCTCGGTGGCGTCATCGGGATTCTGCTCGGCGTCGGCATTTCGTGGGGATTGCAGCCACTCGTTGGCGCGCTTGTGCGGCTCCCGTGGCTCGCAGGTGCGTTCGAAGGGCGATTGACGCTTGAGCCCTCGGTGACGACGTGGTCGATCCTCGTGAGCTTCATCGTGGCTGCGGGCGTTGGCCTTGTGTTCGGAATCTATCCCGCGGTCGTCGCGAGTCGGAAGGATCCGATCGAAGCGCTGCGGCATGACTAGTTTTGAGCGCTCGCAACTGACGGCGCGCTGCAGCGAGCTTCGCTCGATGCAGGTGCGCCGTTCTCGCTCGCTCTGGTCGGCGCCCCTCGGAGTAAATCCTCGGGGGCCGTGATGCGACGTGATTGAGCGCTCGCAACTGGCGGCGAGGCGAACCTGCGGTTCGCGATCGCCGCCTTCGCTCGCTCTGGTCGGCGCCCCTCGGAGTAAATCCTCGGGGGCCGTGATGCGCGTTGTTTGGCGCTCGCGACCGACGGCGCGCTTCCAAAGGCGGAGCGCAGCGAAACCTGAGGCGTCGACGTCGGCGACACTGGTCGTTTCGACCGACATCATCCTCTCGCGCTGCGCTGACGCTCCGCGCTCGTGGCAAATCTCCACGCCGACCACATGATGCACGCGATGCCCACCAATTCCATCGTGTCTTTCAGCCGCACTGGCCCTGAAACCATCAGCGCGTCGACGTCATGGTGCGATGTCCCGCGCATGACGACGTAGGCAGCCAAGATCAACAACCCTGCCACAACGGGCCAAATCTGGCGCGCGAACTTCCGCAGGGTCCATCCAATCCAAAGTGAGACTCCAAGTGCCGCAAGGGCGGACGCGGCGAGCACCGCGTACTGCACTGGCTTTCGATCGCGATACCAACCACCGTTCTTCGCGATCGCGCGCGCGGTTTCCGTCAACAAGCGTTGGAGGTCGAGTTGCTTGTTGATGCCAAGGATGACCAACACGACACACGCGAAGAGCCAGAATCGCACGAGCCCTTCTCCGATCGGCGCGGAAACTCCCGCGATGCGCCGACCCCGCCACGCGTTGGCGCACGCCGCTGCGCGCAACGTCATCCACGCTCCAACCGCATACGCAACCGTGATCGTCCATCCAAGCACCGTCGGATCGCCGACTCCAAACTCCCAACCAGTTGCGGCGAGCATCGCGTTCATATCCCACCTGGCTGCGCGGCGACGGACGACGCCGGAGTCGTCTCTTCACTCATTAAAGGCTCCAAGCGCGTGCCCTTGAATTCGACCGGCACCTCCACCGAGAACGCCGCGCCCTCGCCTGGTACCGACGCAAGCGCGACGCGCGCACCAAGTCGTTCGGCGAGTTCACGGCAAATCGCAAGTCCAAGACCCGTACCAGAGTGTGCGCGCGTATGACTTGCGTCGACTTGCCGGAACTTCTCGAAGATCGTGTCCTGCATGTCGAGCGGAATGCCTGGCCCCTGATCGATGACTGCAACGCGCACGCACGGCGTGCCGTCGGCCGATTCCGAACTTCGCGCGTCGATGACGACGGTCGTATCTTCCGGCGAGAACTTGATCGCGTTCGAGACGAAGTTGAACAGGATCTGCTGCAGTTTCGCGGCGTCGCTCTCCACACCCGGAAGATCCGCTTCGATGCGCGCCTCGAGCGTGATGCGCTTCGCGAGCGACTGCGGTCGCATGATCGCGACGAGGCCTTCGCAGATGTCTTTCACACCGGTCGGGCCGATCGTCACTTCCAAGCGACCCGCCTCGATCTTCGCCATCTGCAGGAGTTCGTTGATCATCTCAAGCAGATTGCGCCCAGACTGCAAGATGTTCGCGATGTAGCGCCGACGCTTCGGGTCGGCATTCGGGTCAGAACGCGCGATTTCATCGAGCAATTCCGCGAAACCGATGATTGAGTTGAGCGGCGTTCGCAATTCATGCGAGACGTTCGCCAAGAACTCGCTCTTGAGACGATTCGCTTCAAAGAGCCCGACGTTCGACTCAGCAAGTTCGCCGATCTTTAAGTCAAGGCTCTCGTTGACGCGGCGGAGTTGCGCTTGTCCCTCGGCCAAGCGATCGAGCATGCCATCGAAGGCGCGCGAAAGCCGCTCGAAATCGTCGCCTGTCGTGAGCCGCGAACGTGCGCTCGTACTGCCTTCATCGACGCGCTCCGCGACGGCGGTCAACGAACGCACTGGTCCGAAGATCAGCCGCTTCAAGATGAGATGGAAGACGAGAATCGCGAGACTTCCAGCGGCGAGCCCCGTGCCGACGATCAAAATGCGATTCCACTCGATCTGGTCTTCGGCGAACGTACTTCGTCGATCGATCAGCAGGACACCTGCGAGTGTGTCGGCGGTGCGCACGACCGCAGGGCTCGCAGGTCGCGCGAAGATCTCGCGTTCTTCGAGTTTGCTCCATTCGCGCTCGCGAATCGCGCGCGCGTAGCGATAGCGAATCGCTTCACCCTCGCCCCGCCGTTCAAACCACTCGCCAACCGCGGGATCCGCTTCGAATGCCGCGAGCGCGCCCTCGAGAAACGACTCGTCCTCGCCGTCGGGCGTGAAGAGAATCTCATCGACGCGCAGCACGCGAATGGGAATCGCGCTGCCCTCGCTCCATCCGGTCGTCTGCCCGCTCTCGAACCATGTGTCCGCGAGCTGACGCGAGACCTCGAGTTGGCTGTCGGAAACGATCTTGCCCGTGCGAATCCACGGAACCGCGAGCGCGCCGCCGAGCAACGCGAAGACCGCGATCCCAAAGAGGATCTGACACTTGTTGGCGAGCGAGATACCCTGCGCCATCGGCCCGCGATTCTACTTCGCGGCCTGCCCTTCAGTTCCCCGCGAGAATCCGCATGTTTCGACCCGGCACCGATGAGACGAACGTTCAGTATGAAGATGTGCTCTGCAACTTCTGCCATCGCGCGTGGGACCCAGAAGACCCCGCGCGCCCGCTGATCGAAGGGCATCACGGCAGCCACCTGTGCGGCGAGTGCCTTTCAATTGCCTACCGCGCGATCGTGTTTGACGGGCGAAATGATCGCACCGAGGGGCAAACGTGCACGATGTGCCTTGAGGCGCGCGACGATGAGACGTGGCAGAGCCCAGAGTTCGCCGACGCGTGCGTCTGCCGACGCTGCGTGAAGCAGTCGGCGACGGCACTTGAGAAGGACAAGGACTACACCTGGCGTCGACCGGTTGGGTGAATGGGAGTCAGAGTTGCGCTCGCAGCGACGCGTGCGAGCGAATGCCAACTGGTGCCAATCAGTGCACGGCACGTGCCAGGCAGTGCCTGGCACAGAGTGGCACGTGCCGTGCACCCCACAAAAGTGTCATAAGTCGGTGCAGGCGCCGAGACAGCAAGTGGTGCCAGGCAGTACACGGCACGTGCCAGGCAGTGCCTGGCACAGAGCGGAACGTGCCGTGCACCGTTCGGGGGCACCGTTGGAGGCTACCGACGCACCAGCGTCATCGCGTGGAACGGACGACCTTCGCGGCGGAACTTCCGCTCGAAATTCGTGCCGACAAACTCGCCGTCGCCCGCGCTTGCGGGCCGCTCGAATGATCGACGCTCGAAAATGTCCGTCGCGCGTTCGACGTGCTCGACATCCCACTGCCACAGTTCATCGTGATCGGTCACGATGCGGAGTTCACCCGACGGTGCGAGGATGCGATGGAATTCCCGCAGCGTGTGATCCTGCACGACGCGGCGCTTGTGATGGCGCGTCTTCGGCCACGGATCGCTGAAGTAGAGATGGATGACGGAGACGATTCCATCGGGCACGCGGGTCTTGATGAACTCGGTCGCGTCGCCGTGGAGGAGTTTCACATTCGAAAGCCCCGCGCGGCGCACGCGATCGGCGGCGTACGCCCAGAACTCCCCTGCCCACTCGATCCCAAGAAAGTTCGTCTCTGGTTCCAGCACCGACTGCTGCAAGAGAAACGTGCCTTTGCCCGAACCGATCTCGAGTTCAAAGCGTCGCTCGGGGTGCGCGAACCACGAGCGTGGATCGAAAGCGAGCAGCCGGCGAACCTCCGCGACCGTCGGCGCATCGGGAAGCCGCGGGAGCGTGCGCATGTCGATCCCGACATCGCCAGGAACGAGTTCACGACCGTGCCCTAGACCGAAACTCACGGCTTGCCTCCGCCCGCGCCACCTGCAGTTCCGCCCGCAGTTCCACCAGTTGCGCCACCCATTCCGCGCCGTGTCGGCATCGCGGGCGCCGCCGCGGGATCAACCGCCGCGGGTGGCTTCACTTCGGGGCGCGTAGGAAGCATGTTTGCCGCCGGACGCGACCACCCTGCCGGACGCTTTGCATCAGGTACTTGCGCGGCTGGCGCCGCCTTCGCCGTTTCCACAACCCACGCGACGAGATCGGCAAGCGCTTTCGGCTCGAACGTCGTGTCGATCGTTCCGTACTCATCGATCACGCCCGTTTGCGCGGGTTGGAAGAGGTGATTGAGCCCCTCCAAACGACGCGTCGTGATCGGCGCGGCCGACGCGCGCGCGACTTCTTCCATGATGCCGAGATTCGTCTCCATGTCGACCTGCGTGTCCTTCGAACCGCAGAGCGCAAGCGTTGGAATCTCGATCATCGTAAGCACGCCGCGCGGATCGAAACGAATGAACTCCATCATCCACGGGCTTGAAATCTGCGTCATCGCCGCGTCAAACGTCGGCTTCAGCGTCGCGTCGTCTGGGATCACCAAACTTCCGATCGCCACTTGGCGCCGCACCATCTCTTCAATGAGCGGACGAACTTCTTCGATCGGCTTTCCTTCGATGACCGCCGACATCGCCGCCGCATGTGCCGCAAGCGCAGGCCCGCTCTTTTCCGCTGGAACCCCCGCCGCGTCGTAGAGCGCCTTCGACTGCCGCGTGAGCAACTTGCCGCCTTGCTCTGCGGTTCCTGCGAGAAGCACCATGAAGGCAAGCGGATTCGTCGGGCTGTCGCCTTCGTTCTCCCACATCGCAACGATCGGCGCGATCAAGCCGCCTTCGCTGTGACCAATCAAACCGATCCGCGTCGGATCGATCGAGGCTTGCGTCTTGAGCCAGTCGACGGCGGTTTCCGCGTCGCTCGCAAAATCGAGCGTCGT
This sequence comes from Planctomycetaceae bacterium, assembly GCA_027488265.1. GTDB lineage: Bacteria > Planctomycetota > Phycisphaerae > Phycisphaerales > SM1A02 > QWPT01. The sequence goes on along the minus strand of JAIYCA010000019.1, from coordinate 10,067 downwards.
TGCCTGCGTGAAATCGCCGGTCGAACGCGCGACACCGCGATCGTCGTAGCGCAGCACCGCAACACCCGCACGCGTGAGCGCATCGGCGATCACAAGAAACGGTCGGTGCCCCATCAACGCTTCATCGCGATCTTGTGGCCCCGAACCCGTCACCAACACGACTGCCGGCACGCGGCCATCGCGCGCGAGCGCCATCTCGCTTGGAATCGTGAGCGTGCCCGAAAGCGCGTGCCCCGCGGCGTGCGGAATGCGCACGTCTTCTTCGCGATAGGGAAGCGGAGCGACCGGATCTTGCGGGCGGCGAAGCGTGCCGAGGCGAACGCCTGGCTGCAATTCAAATCGAATCGGCGCTTTGAACGCGCCTTGCGTGAATGTGCCCTCGAGCGCACTCGCGTCGGCGTTCGCGGTCAATTCGAGCACCGCCGTCGTTCCGACGGGAATGGCGATGAGGTAACTCGAGACTCCATCCTTCACCGACTTCTCAACTTCAACCGCGAAATCACGCAGCCCTTGCGCCGCGATTTCAAACGCGCCCGTCGGGCCGAGTTTGCCCTCCGCAAGCGCGAGACGCATCGCGAGCTTCTGGCCCGCTGCGTCGAGCGTTCCGTTGTAGACGCGTTGCTCCGCGAGGTCTGACACGAGTTCAATCTTGCGAAGTTGCAAATCAAGCGGCGGCGGCATGCCTTCGCCCTTGTCGTTGAAGAGCATGCAATTGCCGGTTGCGATGAGGCCGTCTTCGCCCAGCATCGCAGCGAAACGTGCGCGCACGCTGCCGCCGTCGAGCGTGAACCCGATTGCGCGACCGTCGGCCGCGACATCGATCGCGGGCTTCGCGATCGCGCCCGCTTGAATGACGGTCATGGCGATCGCCGGCGCGTCGGTGGCCTTCGCGGGCGCAGAGATCACGATCGTGATTGGCAGCGCGATCGGCGCGCGGCCGTTCAAACGCGGCGTCGCGGCTTCGCCAATCCATGCACCGATCCATGCTGCGTCGATGGGCGCGCGCGCTTCAGGGGCTGCGGCCACGGCTGGAGCAGTTTGCGGCGCGGCTTGCGGCACACCCTGCGAAATACCCTGAGCGGCGTCTTGCGCGAGCATCGCGCTGTACGCCGCATCGGTGCACGCGATGACTGCGAGCGCTGCGAACGAGACGAATGCAGAACGAAGTGAGATTCGCATGGAAGACTCTCCTCAAGAGGCGCGGCCCTTCGGGCGCTCCGTCAGGCCGGTTTCACAGCAATCGCGTGCGCGGAACGAGGCAGGATTCATCCGAAACCAGAGCAAGGCGCAGCGCGGATTGAACTCTCGCACGCGCGTCTCACTCTGGGTCTCACTCTGGGTCTCACTCTGGGTCATACTCAAGGAACTGCGCGATGCTGTTGTTCGGCGCGCAAAGTACGACCTTCGGGCGATGCACGCGCATCTCTTCGAGCGAGAGATGGCAGAAGCTCATGATGATGACGCGATGGCCAACGCCCGAAAGGCGCGCTGCGGCGCCGTTAATGCCAATGACGCCGCTCCCGCGTTCTCCGCGGAAGATGTACGTCTCGAAGCGATTCATGCTGTCGATGTCGGCGACGAGGACCTTCTCGTTGATGCGCATACCGGTGGCATCGAGAAGATCAGGATCAATCGTGATCGATCCCATGTAGTCGGGGCTGCAGAGCGTCACCGTGGCGCGGTGAATCTTCGCGAAGAGCGCTTCGCGCAGCATGTCAGCGCTCCGCCTTCCCTGCACTGGCGCGACCGGACGAGGCCGCGCCGCCAGAAGAGCCACCAGATGACCCACGACCCGGCGGCAACTCGCCCTCGGGGCGACGCCATTCGATGCGCTTGCCGTCGGCGTGCAACAACTCAAGGTCGTAGTAGAGGCGCTGATCGGGTTCGAAGAGATGCGCGACGATCTCGACAAAGTCGACGACGATCCACGTCGAACTCTGATCGGCATTCGTGCGGAACGGGTGCTGTCCGCGCGCCTTGCCCACGTCTTCGATGTCTTGCGCGGCCGCGCGCATCTGACGCTGGCTCGTGCCTGACCCGATGATGACGTAGTCAGTCACCTGACTGCGACCGCGGACGTCAAGCAGAATGACATCCGAGCACTTCGAGTCGGCAAGTGTGCGTGCAATATCGATCGCGAATTGTCGCGTCGACTCTGGATCGGACGTGGTGCGTGATCTCATGTAAGAGGCCGAGCCTGAGGCCGGGTTCAGAACCCGCCGCCGCCGCCGCCGCTGCGCGGACCGCGTGGGCCCTTCGCATCGCGCTTCGCAGGACGTGCGCCCTGACGATCAGAGCCCGGACGAACCGGACGCGGCTCGTGGCGACGCGCATCGCGGCGCTTGCGCTCCGAGGGCTTCTCGTAGTTCTGCTTCTTCTTGAGATCCTTCGTCAAGCCTTCCTTCTCGCAGAGCTTCTTAAAACGACGGAGCATCTGCTCGACGGACTCACCACTACGTGCCTTGATTCGGATCGACATTTGAAATTCTCGTCCTTCGTTGATCGGCCTGTGGGGCGTGCTTCGGCCGCCCGATACCGAGTCGCACATTCGACACGATTTTGCCCGAGGGGTCAAGGCGGCTGCATCCAAACGCGCCGAAAGACGGAGCGCGTGCTTGCGCGCCTGCCGCCCAACGACTGGTGCGGCCGACGCCAAGTTGTGGAGAGTTGCGGTGAATTCGAGGGCCGCGGACGATAGAAACGGAGCGCGTCTGCAGCGGACGCGACGCAGTGGGATGACGAGAGGGAAACCAAAGCGTCGCGCTGCGCGTCCCAAAGTGGGTTCAACCGAGATAGCAGGCTTCCAGTGCCGCTGATTATTGACACCTACAACGTCCTTCACGTCACCGGCGTGCTCCCGCCGGAGCTCGCCGTCGGTGAACCCGACGGGCTTGCGCGGCTTGTTGCGCAGAGTCGGTACGCGTCGGACGTCGTCTGGCTGATCTGCGACGGCGTCCCGCGTGGCGCGAGCCGCGTCGGGCGAATCCTCATCGAGGGCGCCGGACCAGGCCGCAGCGCCGACGACCACATCAAGGGGTTCTTGGATCGCACGAGTGCCCCGCGACAGGTGACGGTCGTCACGAGCGACCGCGCGATTCAACGGCATGCACGCTCGCGCGGCGCCGATTGGATGACGAGCGAAGACTTCCTTGCGTCGCTCGTCGGAGATGTTCGACGCGCGCGACCGAAGCGGGCGCTGCCACCCGATCCGCGCCGATCCGTTCCGCTCGCCGAGCGTGAAGTGCACGGCTGGATGCGGCTCTTTGGAATCACCGCGGAAATGGCCGCGATCAAACGTGCAGAACCATCGCGCGGTGGCGACACGGCGAACGATGCCCAAGAAGTTCCGAACACGCGCGCGAGGTCGGGGCAACAGACAGGTGCGCCACGCTCACACTCGGATGACGCCGCACTCGAACGATTTCTTGCAGCGACCAAAGGGCTCGCCGATCCACTGGCGATTCTCGATGAAAAGCGCGGCGATACGCTGCTTACAGAACTTGGAGCGCTCGACGATGCCACGCTTGAATCGCTGATGAAAGCGCATGAGCCGCCAGTCTTGAAGGACGGCGCGCGCATCGGAGGCCGTCAACGGAAGCGTCGCGAGAAACGGAGCGAATCATGAGTACAGGACACGGGCCAACACCCTCGATCAACTTCGACACGCCTCCGACCGACCCGTTTCCGATCTTGGAACAGTGGCTCGCGGAAGCCATGCAACTTCCGACGCCGAACCCGAACGCGATGACGCTTGCGACCGTCGACGCTGATGGCGCACCGAGCGCGCGCATCGTGCTCTTGCGCGGATTGACGCGCGACGGCGCGCGTTTCTTCACCAATCGGGAGAGTCGCAAAGGCCGCGCTCTCGCCGCGCATGCGCGTGCGGCGTTGCTCTTTCACTGGGATGCGCTTGATCGACAAGTGCGCATCGAAGGTCGCGTGATGCTGGCGTCCGACGCCGAGAGCGATGAGTACTTCGCGCATCGACCCGTCGATAGCCGCGTCAATGCGTGGGCGAGTGCGCAGAGCGAGCCTGTGGCGAGCCGCGAAGAACTCGAACGCCGCGCCACAGAAATGACCGCGCGCTTCGCGGGCATCGACGTCCCCCGCCCTCCTCATTGGGGCGGCTATCGCGTGAGTCTTGATCGCATCGAGTTCTGGCAAGGCGACAAGTACCGATTGCACGACCGCATCGTGTACACACGGCGCGTTGGCACGAGCGGTAGCGCCCCCGGTGACTACGGCGTCGAGCGCCTCTGTCCGTAACGGTCGAGCAGCGCGGTTGATCGACGCAGTTGATGAACGCGTTTGTTAAACACGCTCGAGCAACGCCGGGGTTCCGACCACAAACCGCAGATATTCGAAGCGTCGAAAGCCCTTCACCCAGTCGAAAGAAAAGCTCGGTGCACAGGACGTGCACCGAGCTTCTTCAGTTGGTTTCGAGAGACGTCCCCGCGAAGATCAAGGCGTCGCGCCGTCGGTCTTCCACGTCGCGAGAAGGCGGGAAAGGTCGATGAGATCGACGATCCCATCGAAGTTGGTATCCGCAAGCGTGGTGGTCGAGGTCGAACCCCACTCGTGCAGCAACTGCGCGAGATCGCGACCGTCAACGATGCCGTCTTCGTTGATATCCATCGGGAGGAAGATGCCGGCGAATTCGCTCCATGGCCCATTCAGCGTGTAGTTGCCACGGGCGCGATACACGAGTGGCCCAACGACCCCGTTCGTCGTGGCATTGCCCTTGTATCGACGCAACGCAGTGAATCGAATCTCCGCGGAGCCCGAGTTCGTGCTCGAGCACGGGAACGTGAACGCAGTCGCAAAGAACGATTCGAGATTTCCAGAGCCAGCCGCCTGCGCTTGCTCGCAGTTGTTGAGAGCACACTGCCCCGCGACCGTTGCGGCGAAGGCCGACATGGAGCAAGTTCCTGCGCTCGTCTCGAGGTCTTCGGTTGTATCTGTGACCCCGCCGTTCGGACACGCGCCCCACTTCAACGTCGCGCGAGCGTACGTGAACTTGGCGTAGCAGCCAGACGCATCCGCGACCGACACCACCAAACCAAACGCCGCGGTCGACGCGAGGAACGCGAGAGAAACGGCCCGACCCATCTTGCACTTCGTCATGGAGAACTCCTCAAGAGATTAAGGCGGAGACACCCGCCCCTTCAATGAGTTCATACGACAACGCGCAGCGCGTCATTGGCAATATCGCTGTCAATTCACGTATTCTTTGTAAACACATCAAAGCGCACGGTTGTGCCCTCGATCGACCAATCGGGCTTCGCGAGTTCGGGCGCGTCATCTCCGCGCTTGAGGATCACACGTTGACGCGCCGATTCCCTCGCCACGCGAAGGAGTTCCGCAGCATCAAGATCGGCGCCGACCATCTCGCGCAGCATGACCATCTCTTTCCGCGGAAGCGCAGAGGCCCGTTTTTTCGGCGGAAACATCGGGTCCATCAACACCGCATCAGGCGCGCTTGAAGTGCCCGCGCGAGCCGCGAGCCACGCACGCGCGTCGGCATGCACGAGCTGCAAGCGACCGCCGAGGAGTTCGGAAAGGACAGGGTCGCGCATCGCACGCGAAAGGCCATCTTTCGCGAGCTCGTAGACAACGCGCGAGCGCTCGATCGCTGTGACCTCACGGCCTGCTACTGCGATGAGAAACGCATCGCCGAGGAGTCCTGCGGTTGCATCGACAATCGTTCGCGCCTCACCAAGTGCCCGAACGACGGGCATTCCGCGCGCTTCAGACGCGCCGCCACGCAGGCGAATCGTCGAGAGATCGCAGCGAACGCCGCGCCCTTCTCGATCGGTCGCACGACGCAATTCAAGAAATGACGCGGGATCGCCGTCTTCGCCGACGCGCGCGAGGAGAAATCCCGCGGGAAGCTCTCCAACTGCGTGGGCAGAATCACCACCCGCGCCACCCGCTCGCTCATCTTCGAAGTGACCCGCCGATTCACTCACGCCTTCGCGAGTCCGTGTTCGAGATCCTTCCAGAGATCTTCGACGTGTTCAACGCCAACCGAGAGGCGCACGAGCGAGTCACTGATGCCGAGCTCTGCGCGCATCGCTTCTGGCACACTCGCGTGCGTCATGATCGCTGGGTGCTCGATCAGGCTTTCGACGCCACCAAGGCTCTCCGCGAGCGCGAACAAGTGCACGTTTTCCAGGAATCGACGGCTCTCCGCGATGCCGCCCTTCAAGAAGATCGTGATCATGCCACCGAATGCGGGCTTGCCGTCGAAGCGCATTTGCTTCGCGGCGAGCGCGTGCTGCGGATGGCTCGCGAGGCCTGGATAGACCACGCGCGCGACCTTCGCATGCGCTTCCAATCGACGAGCGATTTCCATCGCGCTCACGCAGTGACGCTCCATGCGCACGTGCATCGTCTTCAACCCACGCAAGGCGAGATACGCGTCGAATGGTCCCATCACGCTGCCGATCGCATTCTGCATAAAGCGGAGTTTCTCGGCGATTTCGCGTGAGCCCGTGATGAGCGCGCCGCCAACCGTGTCCGAGTGTCCGCCGCAGTACTTCGTCGTTGAGTGCATGACGATGTCGGCACCGAGTTCGATCGGACGCGTCAACATCGGCGTCGCGAACGTGTTGTCGACCACCGAAATCGCGCCCGCCGCGCGTGCGAGACGGCACACCGCTTCGATATCAACGAGTTTGAGCGTGGGATTCGTGGGTGTTTCAAGCCAAACCATCTTTGGCTTGTGCTCGCGAATCGCCGCTTCAGCCTTGGCGAGATCCGAAAGGTCGACGTGCACAACCTTGTAACCCGCGCTGCGCTTGCGCACGCGATTCAACAAGCGATTCGTGCCGCCGTACACGTCGTCCATGCAGACAATCGTGTCGCCTGCATCCATCAACTCGAGTGCTGTCGCGATCGCCGCGAGGCCCGACGCAAACGCGAATCCGCCGCAGGTGCGGTCGGCTTCTTCTGAGAGGCCGGACCGCTCAATCGTCGCGATGCAACGCTCAAACGCGAATCGCGTGGCGTTGTGACTACGCGAGTATTCGTAACCCTTGTGAACGCCTGGCGACTCTTGGATGAACGTCGAACTCGTGTAAATCGGCGGCATCACCGCACCCGTTGTTGGGTCGGCGTGTTGTCCACCGTGGATGCAATCGGTCGCGAGATGTGCGTTTGCGGGGCTAGTCATGGCAGAGTCCTGCTGCGCGAGCGCGCGTCGGGAATTCAAAGTTGCTTGCGGAGGAAGTTAATGAGATCGATCTTCGTGATGAGTCCGTAGAAGTGCTTCTCGTCGGCGATGACCGCCACGCGATCGGCGCGGAAGATTGGCATGAGGTCGTTCACGCTCGCTGTCGGCCGCACGGTTTCAACGCGGCTCGACATGTAGTCGCGAATGGGTCGCGTCGCGCAATCGCGATCACGTACAAGTGCAAGCAACACGTCGGATTCATCGAGAATGCCGACGACGTGATCCTTCTCATCCACCACCGCCATCTGCGAAATTGAGAACATGCGCATGCGCTTGATCGCCTGAACAACTGGCAGATCTGGCGTGAGGCAGTAATCCTCTTTCTCAAGGTGGCGACGCGCGATGAGATCACGGATGTCGCCGTATTTCTTACGCTCGATGAAGCCGTTGTCCACCATCCAGAAGTCGTTGAACATCTTGGAGAGGTACTTCGCGCCGTTGTCGCAGATAAGCGTGACAACGCGCTTCGGCTCGGTTTGCTCGCGGCAATAGCGAAGTGCCGCGGCGAACAGCGTGCCCACCGACGAACCTGCGAGCACGCCTTCTTTGCGCAAGAGTTCGCGCGCGGTGTGGAACGCTTCGCCGTCGGGAATCGCGTACGCCTTCTTCACCAATTTGAGATCGCAAATCGAGGGAACGAAATCTTCGCCAATACCCTCGACGAGCCACGAGCCTGGCGGAACTTGCTTGCCCTCGTTGATGAGCGGCGTCAGGATCGATCCAACGGGGTCGGCGAGGATGATCTCGCACGCGGGGTTGCGCTCCTTGAGGAAATGCCCAACGCCCGACACGGTGCCGCCGGAGCCAACGCCCACGACAAACGCATCAATCTTGCCATCCATCTGTTCCCAGATTTCTGGGCCCGTTGTGTCGTAGTGCGCTTTCGGATTCGCCTCGTTCGCGAACTGGTTCACGTAGAAGGCATCGGGATCGTCGCGCGCAATGCGCTCGGCAACGTCTTGGTAGTACTCAGGGTGACCCTTCGCGACGTCGGAGCGCGTCAAGACCACTTCCGCGCCCATCGCGCGAAGGTGCGAGATCTTCTCATCACTCATCTTGTCGGGAACGACCACCGTCAAGCGATAGCCCTTCTGTCCGGCCACAAGCGCGAGCGCGAGGCCCGTGTTGCCCGCGGTCGCTTCGACGATGCGCCCGCCCTTCTTCAACTTGCCCGACTTCTCCGCAGCATCCACCATCGTGACCGCGATGCGATCCTTGATGGAGTTGCCAGGGTTCATCGACTCCATCTTCACGAAGAGCCGACACGGTCCCGTGTCGATCCGCGTGATCTCGAGCATCGGGGTATTCCCGATCATCTCGAGGATGTTGTGAAAAACTGGAGCAGTGGCACGCGGGGTCGACATCCCCCGAGTGTACAGAAGTCACTCTCGACGGTGCGCCCGAGAAGTCGCGCGCGAAAACTCGCACGCGTTCAGGTGCGAGAGATCAGGTCCCGCCGCTCCACTTGCCGTTGCGCCACCACGGCTTCGTCGGATCGACTTGCCAAAGCGCGGCTGGGTCACTCGGGTCGATCTCAATCAGTGGCTCATCGCCACGCAGCAGCATGTCGAGCGAAACCGCTCGTCCATCGCCCTGCCGCAACGCGAGTTCAAGCAAGAGAAGTCGGCGCACCGACTGTGGATCAGGGCGTGCTGCGCCGCCGCCGCGCATCGCTTCGAGTTCGGCGCGAAAGCCCGCTGCGCCGCCCGGAATTACATCACCAATCTCTTCAAGCACCGCGTCAGCGTCTGCCTGTCGCAAGACATTCAGCGCCTTTCGGCCTTCGCCACGGCGATAGAAACTAAATGCGCGGGAAAGTGCTTCCAGTTGTTCGGGTTCAATCCGAAACGATCGCAACAAACCGCCACGACCACCGACGATTTCTGCGGCGGCAAGCGCACGCTCGCGTTCTCGGCGATCGGAAGCGAATTGCGCAAGCGCGAGGAGCGCACTTCGACCAAGTCGCTCCGTGTCGAGCGCGCCGGCGAGACCAAAGAGTTCGCGCGCGAGTTGGCGTTCGCGCTCACTCGAAGCGGCGTCCGCGACCTCTTCCGCGAGGACGAGGTAGTCGTATGGCCGCATTGGATCGAGCGCTTCCAATCGCTCGTTCCAACGTTCCACAGAAGCGGATGACTGCGTGGAGAGGGTTGCGTGCGCGGCGGCGACGAGCGTCGAAGGCGCGTGGAACCCCGCGAACAAGCGACTGCTCATCGCATCGACCAACCCAACGCCCGCAAGCGCACACAAGGCCGCGCAACTCAGGCGCATGACGCTCGTCGTTTTGGAATGCGTGTATGTCTTCATCAGAGACCTCATGCTTCCTCATCTCGCTTCGTCGCTTCAGGCGCGAGCACTTCGCCGAGTACGGCGAGCATCGCACGAAGATCTGATTCCACCTGCTCACTTGCGCCGCCCGCAGTCGCGCGCGCACGACGAGCGCTGTCGAGAATCGTCGTGAGTTTCGATTGAAGCGCGGGTTGACGAGCCGCAACGAGCATCGCGGTGTAATCGAGAATCGCCGGTGTTTCTGCGGCCATACGCTGCGTCACACTGCGCGCGATGCCACGACGTGCCGCGCGCAACCTTTCAATCTCATCGATAGGTGCTGGGAATGGCGCCGCGAGGAACTTCGTGGCCGCTTCATCACGAAGCGCATCGGCGAGCGAGGCAAGCGCGCGATCCGCACGTTTACCACCAACGGTGAGCGCACCTTGCTTTGCGTAAGACGCTGCGAGCGCGCTTGCCATCCCGGCAATCTCGCCGCTTGCCGCATCAACCGCGTGATCACGATCATCTTCGAGAATTCGAATTTTCTCGATCAACAACGCGCGCG
>JAIYCA010000264.1 GCA_027488265.1 Planctomycetaceae bacterium | reverse complement strand
CAATCGCGTTAAACGACGCGTTGGTGAAGCCGCGCGGCGGAATGCGATTGTCAGAGAAGACCTTGTTCGCGAGCGCGAGGTGGAAGCCAGGCCCAGCGGGGAGGCCGGTCAACTTGGCGACGGCAGGCGAAATGCCTTGCTTCGCTTGGTAAACCTTCGTGTCCTTCGTGGCGAGTTGTGCTGTCGCGCTGTTGTACGCACCACGCTCCGCAACAATTGCACCACTCGCATTCGTGAACTTCACGTTGAGCCACATACGGCGACCTTCGGGGTAGCCCGTCGGCAACTTGTGACCCGACTCATTGATCACCCGCACCTTGACCTGCGAGCCCACTTGCGTGACTTGCATGTCGGAAGCGTTCTGCAGCATTTGAATCGTGCGCGCGGAAGCCTGATCGATGCGATCTTGCGTGAGGCCAATGGCATCAGCTTCGTCTGGGCCAAGTTGTTGGCGGATTGCTTGCACCACCCATGTGTTCGCGCCGGCGAACGAGTGCTGCGGCATGTCGGTGCGCTCGAACCATGGCTCGCCGAATTCATAGAAGCGGCAACCGCCGGCGATCACCTTCGGCATGTGGCAATCTTGGCAACTCGACACGATGCCATCGGCATCGTTTCCGCCGTAGCGGTGATCGGCGTATTGGACCCCGTTCACATACGCGCTGTTCAGCCATTCGCTGTAGGTGCGCTGCTCAGGGAACATGTCCATCGGGTTCTGGGTCGGGTGAGGCGAACCCAGCGAATTCAACACATACTCGCCCGTCTTCGGATTCTTGGTGTAGAGCGGGTTGCTCACGTCGTGGCAGGTTCCGCAGAATTCGCTCGAACGGTGATAGGGCGACGTGATCAACTTCACCGAGCCGCCGTGGAGGTTCACCGGAACGTCGCTGAATGGTCCACGACGGTTGTCTTCGGGGTCAACCACGTAGCGACCATTGCCTGCACCCGTCGGGATGAGACCTTGCGACTGCAGCGCGCTGATGATCGGAACGTCCGGTTCCGCGGGATCTCCGGGGTAGCCGACGGCGCTCTCAGGGCCGAGCGTGGGGTTCACGACGCGGTGGCACGCGTTGCAGTTCACGCCGTCGAAATCTTCGGCGCCGAAGTCATCGATCTTGCCGTCCGCCGACTTTCCGGAGAGCCAGCCCGCCGGCGAGTGGCAGCGGATGCAGGTCTCGCCGCCGACGTTCGCGTCCTGATTCGCAATGGCGAGCGCGGCATGCCACACAGGGTCGCGCGCGCTCTGCCCCATAAGGCTCGTGATCCACGTGTCGTACGGCGCAACTTGGTCGCCGTAGTCCGAGTGGCAGTATTGGCAGTTGATGGCACCATTGATTGGAGCGAAGACATCAGGATTCGGCTCAGGTTGCGTGCCGGGCTGGAAGAAGTCGGCTGCGGTCGTTGGAACCTTCTTCTGACCGGTGCCGCCACGCGCCGCGACCGAGCCCACGATGCCACCAACTGCAGCGAGCGCCGCGATGGCGAGGATGCCGCGCGCGACGGTGCCACGAGGCAGCGCCGAAGCAACGGCATGATGGGCGCGCGATCGTGCGCTGCGTGACGGGAGTTGCTTCGGGCTCATTGGTTGGTCACTCATGTCGTCGCTCATCTTTGGGGTTCAACGCTTCGCCTGGCATGCAGGTTCGTTGCACGATTTGAAGTCGAATGCGATTGCTCGGTAGGGTTGTCGACAGGTGATTCGAAAGCGAGCGAGGTATCAACGAGGTATCTCGGTCGGTCGCGTTGGTTCTCGTTCGTCCTCGAGAGGGTTGGTTCGCTGCCTCGCGCCAAAATGCTGGGTTCGTCTCGCACCCTTCATCGGTCAAGAACGAACATCGGTTCGCACGGGAACGAGCCGCGTTCCCAAAAAACGTGGTTTCTCGGCAGACTCCGCAGCGTAGGACTTTGGTGGCATGGGTCAAGAAACAGTCGCAGGAGAGCACGCCGATCCCTAAATCTTGCGGTTGCGATGCTGATCGCGCGGCGGTATCGGACTCTTGCATCGGTACACTCCGTGCATGTCGGAGCGCGTTCGAGTTCACACCCTTCCATCACGCACAACTGGGGCGCCAATCGTGCGAATCACCGCGGCGATCACCCTCGCGCTTCCCGCGATGCTGATCGCGGCGGGCTGTGCGACGGTTGCTGAGGGGCCAGAGTTCGTACCGGTGCAGCAGGGGTCGTATGAACGTGCGTTCGACGCGGCCTGCGCCGTCGCGCGTGAAGAAGGGCTTATCCCTGAAATCACCGATCGTCGCGCGGGGTCGATCGAAACCCAACCGCGTACCGCAGGATCACTGCTCGAGCCGTGGGCGTGGCAGGATCTTACGGCGAGCGAAGTCGTGGAGGGCACGTTTGGGTTCGAACGACGCCGCGCGCGATTCGAGTTTGTTCCAGCGGGGTTCCGTCCCGTTCCGCCTGAAGCGACCGCGCCACTGGCTGGTCCGATTCTTCCAGGTTCATCGCGCGGAACAGGCGCAGATGTCCCGTCTGCAACGGGCGAGTTGGAGTTGCGCGTCTCGGTCAGCGTCGAGCGGCAGTTTCGTCCGGGCTATCAGGGGCCCGCGTACACGCGATCGCTCGGAAGTTTCTCAACCGACGTAACTCGCAAAGACGATCCCCGCGCCCCGCGCGACTTGTCGATGTGGACGCCGATTTCGCGCGACGAGCGACTCGAGCGCATTTTGCTTGAGCGTGTCGCGGCGAAATTGGCCGCTGAGGCTCCACAGCCTGCGAGCGTCGAACCATCTCCGAAGAAGTGATCTCTCGCGAACGTGAGAGCGACGCGCGTCTCTTTCTGCCCGCGATTCGACTGCGATGCGAGCGCGATTCGAGCGCGATTCGAGCGCGCTTCAGCCGAGCCGCGGATCGACGAAGCGATACAGCACGTCTACCGCGAGATTGAGGACGACCATCAGCGTCGAATAGACGAGAACGACGCCCATCACGAGTGTGATGTCCTTGCCGAGAACGCCGTCGACGAAGTGCTGCCCGACACCGGGGACCGCGAAGACTTTCTCAACGACGAACGACCCTGTGAGCGCGACGGCGGTTGCGGGCCCGAGATACGAAAGCACCGGAAGAAACGCGTTCTTCAACGCGTGCTTGAGCGCGACTTTCCAGCGCGGCAAACCCTTGGCACGCGCGGTGCGAATGTAGTCGCTCGACATCTCTTCGATCATGCCAAAGCGCACGAGTCGCGAGATGTACGCGGCGAACGGAAGCGACAGTGTGAACGCCGGAAATGACGCGCGCACGAGTGATTCGAACACTGTCTCGCCGCCCCAGCCGATGGCGGGTGCGCGAAGTTTCACCGCGAAAAACATGAGAATCGCGCTACCGATGACGAAGCTTGGCAAACTGATTCCGATGATCGCAAGGAGCTGTGTGAGGTAATCCGACGCGCTGCCTGGACGCAGGCCGCCGATCGTGCCCGCAACGAGTCCGATTGAGAGCGCGATGAGCATCGCCGCGAGTCCGAGCGAAATCGAAACAGGAAGCCCCGTGCCGAGGATTTCGTTCACACTCCAGTCGGGCTGCTTCAACGAGGGGCCAAGATCGAACGGCTTAGGATGAGCGCCGATGAGCCACGACACGCCTGACGCTTTCCCGAGGTAGTCGAAGTAGAACGCGACGGGATCATCGAGTTTGTACTGCTTCTGCATCGCCTCGACGATTTCGGCGGGTGGGCGACGACCTTCGGGATTCTCGAGCGGATTGCCTGGAATACTCCACGCAAGCAAGAACGTCACCGTGTAGACCGCGAGCACAATGAGTGGCAACTGCAACAGTCGCCGCGCGAGCAGGCTCGTGATCGTTTGGCGCTCGCTGCTCATGGCGTGCCTCCCGTAGGGGATGCATCGCTCGATGACTCACTCAAGTCGCCGCGCGTTCCTTCGCTGTTGCCATCACTCGTTGCCTCAACATTTCCATCGCGTCGATGAAGCGTCGAGAGATCCTGCTCAAGCCGCGGATGTCCGCTCATGCCAGCGAGTCGTGAAGGGTCGTACATGTAGACCGTCACGTTGTTGCAGATCGGTAACAGCGGCATTTCTTCGGTGAAAAGCCAGCGTTCGCACTCGGCGAGCATCACGAGCCGCTTCGCAGCGTCGGACTCGAGACGCGCGGCCGCGAGCATCGCGTCGAGCTTCGGATTTGAGTACCCACGATCGTTGTTGCCGTTGTCAGAGCCCTGCAAATCAAGCCACGTCGTTGGGTCGCCGTAGTCGCCGTACCAACCGCCGCGCGCGATCATGAAGTTGCCCTTCTTCAGATCTTCTTTGTAGAGCTTCGAGTCTTTGCCGCGACATTCAGCCGCCACGCGCAACTCACGCTTCCACATGTCGCGCATCGCAAGCGCGAGGTTTTGAAAGCGCGGGCTTGCCGTCGAATAGAGAATGTCGACGGTGGGGAACTTCTCGCCCGCAGCGTTTTCAACGACGCCATCACCGTTGCGATCTTCATAGCCCGCGGCTTTCAATTCTTCCCGTGCGCGCACAGGATCGAAGCCGAGACCTTCGACAACCGGATAGCCCTCGATCGAATTCGGCGGCACAAGTGTTGAAGCCACGCGCTCGCCAAGTCGCGTCACGCGATCGATGAGTTGTTGCTTATCGACGGCCAATGCAAACGCGCGTCGAACGCGTGCGTCGTGGAATGGATTGAATTTCTCGCCGGGCAACGTCTTGCGGCAGTTGAAACTGAAGAAGTCTGTGCCGAACGCGTTGAACCCGCGCACATCGCGCCGTTCGCCTGCGCGAGGCGGTGGAAGTGCGCCGACGACATCATCGAGGTCGCCGCCGCGCGCGAGTCCCGCGTCGACGTCGGCACGGAAGCGCTCGAGATACGCGCGGCGCTCCGCGAGCATTTCGGTCTTGTATTCAGGCCCAAGATCGGTGAGCCAATCGGCGCCGCCCGACTCGAACGCCAGGACCCCCGTGTTTGGATTCTCAATCGTGCGGCACTCAATCGAATTCGCTTGCGTCGCCGCTTGATTCCAATAGTGCGGGTTGCGCTCGAGACGCATGTCGCGCTTGTAGCGCCAGACGGTCGGCGTGTACGCGCCGTTCGTAACGATGGCGCCAGGCTTCGTCCAGTCGTGTCGCTGCACGATGCGGCCTGACGTTGGATCGTGGGTGACGAACTTCTCCACGGTCGCACGATGCACAGGTGCGAAGGGCGGAAACGCACAGATATCGAGGAAATACGCGAGCGGCGTTTCGAGTTCCACGACGAGTGTGTGATCATCGGGCGTCTTGATGCCGACACGTGTTTCGAAGTCGGTGACCGTGTCGGCCCACAGTTGCTCAAGATCGTTGGAGGTTGCGCCGCCGGCCTTTTGCTTCTCCGCGTACTGCTTGAGTCGTTCGTTGCGTCGCTCAAAGAACGCTCTCGCGCCCTTGATTTCAAAGAAGAGGCCTGAGTAGTCGGCGGCGGTGTCTGGCAAGAGCGCACGTCGCCACGCGTATGTGAAGTCGTGGCTCGTCACTGGATCGCCGTTCGACCAGCGCGCGTCGTTGCGCAGATGGAAGGTCCACGTGCGGCCGTCTGGTGAACTCTCCCAACGTTCGGCGACGCCGGGCACAATCGCGCAATCGGACGCGCGGAGATTGACGAGCGTCTCGTAGATGACGCGCGCGCGGCGGAGTTCGTGTTGGTAACTCATCCGCTGCGGATCGAGCGTGTAACAATCGCTGCGCTCGATGATCACAAGGTCCGCGGGCGGCAGTGGACGATCGAGGGAGATCGCCGCCGCAAGCGCAAGGACTAAGAGAATGAACGGGGCGAACAATCGCACGGCGGAGAGGATACGCGCAGGCAGTGTCACATCGCTCGCGAAGCTGCAACCTTCGGCGAGGAAGTAGTCATCGCACGCAGTCAGCGTCGGCGATCGTCAAGTCGCGGCGCAGAGCGATTCGTCAGGGGG
This sequence comes from Planctomycetaceae bacterium, assembly GCA_027488265.1. Lineage (GTDB taxonomy): Bacteria > Planctomycetota > Phycisphaerae > Phycisphaerales > SM1A02 > QWPT01. The sequence goes on along the minus strand of JAIYCA010000264.1, from coordinate 1,167 downwards.
TCTCGAGTGAAATCCCGATGGACACACCGCTGGAAAAACCGCGGGAAACACCGAGTGAATGCAACGCCGCGGGCGAAGTGTGAGCCTCGTTCGCGTGTGCGAACTCAGTTGCGATACGGCGCCGCGCTGACGATGCCCGCCCAGCGCTTCGCTTCTGCATCAAACTTCGAGCGATCGCCCGATTCCCATGCAGCCGCGAGTACGCGCGAGTCGCCATCCGGCTTGGTGCCGGAGTACGCCGACGGGCGCTCGCTGCGGTCGATGAGTCGCAGAACGACTTCGCAACTGTTGATGAGCGAGCCATAGGCGGCGACAGCGTCCTTCGACGCGTGTGCAGCATCCCACTGCGCGCTGGCCGCGTTGAGCAGTTCGGTCAGTGCTGGCGCGAGCGTCTTCGCGAGTTGCGAGCGATCCGCCTGTGGCATGACGAGGAGGTCGTTGCGAAGGCCGACAAGCACGCGTTGCACGGCGCGCATACGGTCATCGACAGCCGTCGAACCCTTCGATTTGCGCGCGATTTCACCAAGCGCTTCCGCCTGCGCCTTGCGCAAATTGCGGGCGTTTTCTGCAGGAAGATCCTTCTTGCGCGCGGCGGCCGCGAAGGCGCTCAACTTTTGCTGCAGCGCCATCCAGTCGGTTTCGGCGACGGCAGCGTCGCGCAGTTTGCGCGCGATTTGGTCGTAATAGGTGTTGCTCGCTTCGAGGTCTTCGAAACCGTCGATGAGAAGGCTGCCGGCGGCGATGCGCTTGCCAGGATCAGACTCCGTCGATGGCGTTGCGCACTCGACGATCACGTCGATGGCATCCGAACTGCGCGTAAATCGAAGCACCTGCATCGCAACGACGGCGCGGCGGAGGTCTGAACCCTTCGCGACCGGAGCGAGTTCGGTGACAAGAATCGCGCCATACGCCTTGCGGAACGCAGGGGTGGCACCTGGATCTCGCGCGGGCTTGACGAGCGCAGTGCGCGCATCGTCGATGGACTTTTGATCGCTCCCCGACTTGATCGCTTCAACCGAGCGGGCCGCGTAGGCGCTGACGCTTGACTTCTGTGCAGCGTTCAGTGAGCCGTTCGTGCCGAGGATCGCTGCATCAATTCCAGAACCTCCGCTCTGACCGAGAGCGGGAACCGTCAGGAAGGCGGCGAGCAGGGTGGTCAGAAGGGTT
>JAIYCA010000290.1 GCA_027488265.1 Planctomycetaceae bacterium | reverse complement strand
TCTTGATTGGAGTCGTCGGCCTGGAAACCCAGGTCAACCGTCGACTTCGGTTTCGTTGATTTTCACCCTGGGCGCAGAGGAGAAACACCGGTGGTGCTGCCTCAGAGCCCGTTGCTACATCCACGTGATTCCCGCCGCTGATCCATCACGATCGGTTTGGTTTTCCTTCGTGGGCGCACGCATGAACCATGCATGAACCATGGATGAACCATGCATGAACAATGGATGAGCCGTCCATGAGCCACGCATGAGCCACGCATGAGCCACGCATAACCCATCAACGGACCACTCAGGAGTCATGTATCAGTGATTACACCGGTCATGGCACCGCCAGTGCCTGCGGTCCCCTCGTTGGACAACATGCTGGCTGACTGTGTCTCGTCGCCGGATGCTGGAACCGCATCATTGAAGAGCGTGGGTTGACAGCCTTCGCACGGCTCCGCAACGGTGGACCACCGCCCGCGGATCGTCACGTCTCAGCATCGCGCATAGACACGACTTCGTCGGTCGGAGCCGCGCATGCATCCAACATACGCGCGCGTCGGCCCCATCGTGTGCGCCCCAGTGACACGCCACGAAGCTCGTTCGCAACTGCGCAACCAAAATTCGGCACAGCAATGATGGTTCGTTGTTGGTGATCTCGTTCATCACGCTACAGGTACCGCCGTCGTTCCCTTCGGCGTTGCACCCAGTATCGACGCGGATCCCTCCCCGCGATCGATGTGGTGTTCTTGCTGCTTTCGATCCCTCACCGAGCAGACCGCTCGGCTTTCCGCAACCCAAACACCCCTCCCGACTTTCCCTCCCTTCCCGCCCCGAGGAACATCTATGCAACTCACCTCCGCCTCTTCGTCACGCACCGCCCTCGTCACCGCACTGCTCCTCGGCGCGACTGCACCGGTCGCTTCCGCAGGCATCATCGTCGATGACTTCTCCGTCTCGGCGCAGAGTGCGTTCACAACTGCGACGACGAGCTACACAGCGAATCTGGCCAACCAGAACTCGGCATGGAACGAGTCGATCTTTCAATTGACGGACGCGAAGCACCAGCGCGCGATTTCTGCAACGTGGTCGACGCGGTTCTCGGAGAATCAGACGCTTTCGCAAGCTGCTCGCCTCGCGCGCTCCGCCGGCGCTGTCGTTGACACCACTGTTGGCCGCGCCAATCTCAAGATGGATGGTCGAATCAGTTCTGGATCAACCGGACTCACCTATCGCGCCGCTCCCGGCGGCTCGCTCGACCTCGCAGGTTTGACCTCTGGCATCCGCATCGAGGGTGGACTCACCTCGCTGACCGGCTTCTCGAATCCGATCACGCAAGGGCTTTCGCTTCAAGTGCTCTTGACTGACAACTCTGGTGACTCAAGTAGTTTCACTTGGTACGGCAACACCACAGCGGGCGGCTTCAACGGTCTCGATGGAACGCTGGAAACGATCTGGTCGAACTTCCAAGCAACGAACCCCGGTGATGATGCTGACCTCAGCGACATTGCATCGATTGATGTGCGGTTGTTCTACAGTCACATCGGGCTTTCCAGCAGCCCAACCATCTCCGCGTCCTATTCCATGGATTCGATTGTGCTCGTTCCGGCACCAGCTGCCGTCGCGCTGCTCGCTGTGGTTCCGTTCTTCTCGCGCCGCCGCCGGTCGTGAGATTTGGGGTTACCCTCCACATAGCCACTGGTGCAAGTTCCAACCAGTCAATCCACCGTCGCCGCTGGTGACGCCCGCACGATCGATTTGTCTGATTGACACTTGATCCGCGCCGGCGAGCCAGCGGCGATGCGCTTCGACGTACTCGCAAACCCAGACCATCGCCCGATGTCTCTCCCGACATCGACCACGCAGAAACCCCCTATGCGCCCCGCACTTCGACACACTCTCGCGCTCGTGACCTGCCTGCTTCCTGCGTTCAGCGCTGCTGCGGAGGAAATCTCGCATCCACCAAGTCTGAAGACGATTCCGGTGCCGCAGCCGCCAGAGCTTGCCGAGTTTGTGCAAAATCACGATGCAGCCATCGTGCTCGGTAAGGCACTCTTTTGGGACATGGCCGTTGGAAGCGATCGGTCGACCGCATGTGCAAGTTGTCACGGAAGCGCAGGGATTGATCCGCGCCGACTGAATGTGGTCCATCCAGGTGCGAATGGCACGTTTGATGGAGGCGTGCTGCCAGGCGAGTGGAAGGGAAACAACTTTTTCCCAACCACGGTCTTTGAGGATCCGAGTAGTCGATTCAGTACGCGACTTCGAAGCATCGATGACGTCGCTGGCTCGCAAGGCGTGCTGCGACGGTACTACATCGAGAATCACTCGAAGCTTCCCGTCGAGGTCTGCGAAGACGATCCGGCACCGCCATTCGGAAGCGCTGAGGAGAACCACCGACAAGTCACCGGCCGAAACTCCCCGACGGTCTTGAACGCCGTGTTCAACATTCGAAATTTCTGGGACGGACGCGCCAACCCGTGGTTCAACGGTGTCAATGGACTCGGTCCGATCGACGGGAAAGCTCGAGTGTGGCGCATGGACGACGATGGCACGCTTGAACGCGTGCGCGTCCAGCTCCGGAACGCTTCGCTCGCATCTCAGGCGGTCATGCCGGTGCTCAGCCCCGTCGAAATGTCCTGCGAAGGTCGCCAACTCCCCGATCTTGCGCGGCGCTTGCTAGACGAACGCGCCCTCTCCCTTCAACGCGTTGCTCTCACCGACTCCAGTCTCGGATCGCTCGTCGCTCCCGGTGGTGTTGGCCTTACCAAGACGTATCGAGAGATGATCGAAGAGGCGTTCCTTCCTGAATGGCACGCTGGCGAACTTACCGGCGACGGAATCCCGCAGATGGAGGCAAACTTCAGCCTCTTCTTCGGACTTGCATTGCAACTCTATCAAGCAACGCTTGTTTCCGATGATTCTCGTTACGACCGTTGGATGGAAGCAGGTGGCCCTGCCGCAGGTGAAGAGGCGAATCTACTCACGCCGCAGGAACGTCGTGGCGCCGACATCTTCATCAACGTCGGGCAACTCTCGCACGTACCGATTGGCTACTGCATCGCTTGCCACTCCACGCCGCTCTTTTCGAGTGCGACAACGCCTGTCGTCAGTCTTCCGAGCCCCAATGGAATCGAATTGATGACGACGGCTGCGACCGCGCGACTCGCACAAGCGACGTTCGCCGATCATCCTGTGGATGATCCACTCACGCAGCCTCTCACCTTTGCACTTGATGGTGCTGTCATCGAACTCTGGACACGCGCCAACGGCACCGAGGCCGGCGAGAAAGCTGGCGAAGAGCAGAACGACGCGCAGCGGCTCTTAGCGAGCATCACGTTGCCTCAAATCTCAACCACTGGCTGCCCGTCCGACTTCCATACGAGCGCATTGGTGATCGATGAAGACGACAACGAATTGCAGGAAGGCGAGCTCCTCGTCACGATCCGACGACGCGAACTCCCCACTGGCGGCTGCGGCACCACGTTCGTAGTCCGTCTCGAGCGCGCACGAGTTGGCGAGTTCGAAGTGAAACTCAATGGCGAAACCATTGCACTTCCAACCATCGTTGAGCCAGGGGCCTATGACCGCGGCTTCTACAACATCGGCGTGCGACCAACGGCGGAAGATCTTGGTCTTGGTGGAACACAAGCCAATGGCATTCCACTCTCGTGGACCCGTCGACGACAACTCGATCTCCCCATCCCCGAGATTGATGACCTCGCCGTTGTGCCGGCGCATGCCCACGCTGCCGTCAATGGAGCGTTCAAGACCCCTGGGCTGCGGAACATCGAACTGACTGGGCCTTACATGCATAACGGTGGGCAATCGACCTTGCGCCAAGTGATGGAGTTCTACAACCGCGGCGGTGATTTCCATGACCAAAACATCGCCGATCTCTCGCCGGACATGAACCCACTTCAACTCACGAGTCAAGACATGGACGACGTCGTCGCCTTCATGAAAACGCTCACCGACGAGCGCGTCCGAGACGAACGTATGCCGTTCGACCATCCAGAACTTCCGTTGCCAAACGGCTCCACACTTCCGCCGGTCGGCGCCGAGGGGCGTGAAGCGAACTGTATGCCACCGATCCGGTCGTTCGAGGAATTGCTGACTTCACCTATTGAAGCTGGCGACTGTGATGGCGATGGCGTCTTGGATGCGTGTGTCATCGAAACACAACCATGGCTTGATGTGAACCGCGACGGAGCATTGGATTCCTGCCAGTGCCTCGGCGACATCGATCAGAATGGATTTGTAGATAGCGGTGATATCGCCATTGTGCTTTCGAACTGGGCACAAAGCGGCAAGCAAACAGGCGCTGACATCAACCGCGATGGACTCGTGAATGGTGATGATCTTGTATTCGTCTTAAGTCATTGGGGTTCCTGCAGCAACTGACTCGCACGACCGCAAAGCAGCATTGAGTGACACATACGTTTCCCCTCCGACCCCCGCTGTGAACTTCATGCAGATCTCGAATACCCATCACACGCCTTCGCGCCCCACGCCACGCTGCAGCGTCAAAAACCTCGAAGCGCGAATCATGACCGACGGCCAAATCGAGACTCATCGCCAGGCCTTTCGCCTCGACGAGACTCCACGCGACGTCGACCTCCGCAGCAGCGATCATCTTTCGTCAATTCACGTCGAGATGGGTGCGCATGCACTTCACGCGACAGTCGTCGGATCAGACTCGGCCGAACTCGAGTTGGACCTCGAGATTGAAGATGAACTCGGGACTGGCATCGAAGCATGGGGAGTTGCAGCGGCTCGAAACGCGAATGCAGTCATCCTTCAGGATTCTGGCGAGGTCCGTGGGGCTCAAATCTGCAGGCTCTTCGGTACGAGCGGTGGCCCACGGACGCTTCGCGCCGGCAGTTACACCCTACGAGCAACCGTCGTCGAGGGCACAATCATGATCCGACTCGGTCTCGACGGCGAGCACAAACGGATCTAGCCGCCCTTGCGCGCATCGGCGTCACCGCGAGCGCGAGCTGGTCATGCCGAGCTGGTCATGCCGAGATGGATCAGCCATGCTCTCAATTCAATCTCACGGGTGCGCTGCCGTGCAGACGCGTTTGTGCGAAACGCTCTTCGATGCGTACGAACGGTCAACACTCTGCAGTACACGCGCCATTCGACGATTCGAGTCGCCGTTCGCCTTGCGGAATAGCGCGCTGGTCACTTGCACGTACGCGCAGAGTTTTGTTCTCGCAGACTGCGCACCTGCTGACTGAAACGCATCCGGAGCGATGCGAGATGCGACGTGTCGAACTTGACGGCGGGGTTCACGCACTTCCAACCGAGCGGTTTCCGCGGCGAGGTCGAGTACGACCGCCACGCGCGAAACTGGCCCGCGATGACGGGCATATCGATGTCGGTTTGCCGCGCGAGGAGGTCGGTCGGCGAACGCGTGAACTGCGCGATGACCGAACGCACGTCGAGTCTCTCGAGTGAAACAGCGCCGTGCGTTGCCATCGGTGTGAAACTTCGATGCTCGGTGACGAGCAATCCCTGCGAACCGCGCAGCCGATTTGTGCCGTCATCGCAGGAGAAAAAGAGCGCGGGAGATTCGATGATCATGAATCGCGCGCCGCGTGTGCGCGCTTCTGCGGCCGCGGCGATTGCCGTCAGTCGCGAGGCGTGGACCGAGTCGGTTCCACGCGCCGAGCCCGCAAGTTTCGCCAGCCAGTAGTACTTAGAGAGCGTGCAGTCGGTGACATGAAAGGCGTTGATAGCATCGTTGGTGTTGATAGATCGCATAGTCCATCAACCCTAAGTGACGATCGCTGTTTGTCAATAGTTGGACAGATTTGCACGAGTCCAATTGTTGGACTGAGGTGTGCGGGGAGGTACGATTCGCCGCGCGTGCGCACGAATTCGAATTCAACTCCACCGACCGCCGAGTTCCATCTCGCGTTTCTTGCGAAGATCGAGCGGCTGCTCGCGGAAGGCCGCTTTACGAGTACGTACAAGTTTGCGTTGTTGATTGCGCTGACGAACATCGCGGTCGAGCGCGGGGATGATTCGGGCGACGAACTTGAGGTCGAAGTCGATGAGATTGCGCGGCAGTTCTTGGAGCTCTACTGGTCGATGGCTCGGCCGTATCCGCGCGTGAACACGATTCTGAAGCAGAATCGCGAGGCTGCGAAGCCATCGCGGATGATTACGATTTTGAAGGATGAAGTGCGACACTCGATTTCGAGTTACCAACGATTGCGTGTGTATCGCGCGTCGCGAGATAGTTTGCTGAGTGAGACTCGTCGGACGCTCGCAAAGGATGTTCTCTACCGCTTACACACGATTGGAAACGCGCGTGATGCGGCAAAGACAAGCGAGCAATTTCTCTACGACCATCCTCCAACCGCCGGTGACTGCGCGAAACTTGCCAGCATCACTCTGAAGCCCGGCGTCGCAGCAGCCATGCGGCGATTGCGCGGAGTCATCGTCGCGATGACCGAGGCACGCTGGGCGCTCTGGGTGCGCGAAAACAACGAGAAACTCGCCGCCGACCGCGAACTCGAAGAGTTTCTCTTTGGTGCCACGAGAAGCCCAGTTTCGAACTTTGCGGCACGCTTCTATGACTTGCAAGAGGGCCGATGCTTCTACACCGGCGACAAACTGCGCGAGCCAAGTGCGGGCGACGTCGATCACTTCATTCCGTGGGCTCGCTACCCATTCGACTCGCCGTTCAACCTCGTTCTTGCCAGCAAGAAGGTGAACAACACCCTTCGCGATACGTTGAAACCAACCGAATGGCGTGACCGTTGGCTTGCGCGAAACGACTCTGATTTTGCACAACTCACCGCACCCGTTCCCGATGGATTCGGCGCGCTTCCGGAGGATCGCGCGACGAGTGAAGCGATTGCCGCGTGGGTATACGCGCGCATGTAACCAGCGCGACTACAACTCAACACAACCGCTTGCAGTCAAGTATGCGTAGGTCTCATCAAGTTCCGACATCGGAGGCACGAAGACGACCGTTGCGGCGCTCGCATCCGTTGCCGCTGACCCAGAAGCTCATGTCCCGACT
>JAIYCA010000108.1 GCA_027488265.1 Planctomycetaceae bacterium | reverse complement strand
GTGACCGAGGATGGTCGTTGCGTGCCGATTTTCGAGCAGTCGATTGGACAGGTACGCGCGATTTCTCCAAACCCAGTCGACGCGCAGGGGTTCTATTTCTTCCCAGGAAGCCAAGCGATTTATCGATTTCCCTTCGCTTCAACGCCGGCGAAGCCTGACGCGACCCTTGGCGCGGGTGGTGGACTTGGGACGCTGAGTTTGGTGGGACGGCGCTTGTATGCAGCGGCTGCGGATGCGAGCATTTATGCCTTCGATGTGCGCGATGACGGTTCGCTCGAACGCGACACGGCGTTCCAACCTCCCGTCGGGCGCGGCATCGCATTGTCATGCTCTCCCGATGGCGAGCATGTTGCGCGCGGTCTGTATCAAGGAGCGGTGGAGGTACTTGACGCGAAGACCGGCGAGCGTTTCGCGCGGACCTTCATTCGGCACGAAGTCAAAGTGGTCGCGTTCTCACCAAGCGGTGCCTTTCTCTTTGTGGGTGATCGAGGTGGACGTATTCACCGCTACCGAGTCGACCGCGATGAATCCACAGGTTCCGTGCGCGAGCTCATTCCCGCCGGAATGCAACGTTTGCTCAATCCTGATCCCGTATGGGCGCTTGGGCCGCTTGATGATGAGATTGTGGTGGCGAACATCGGCCAAACCATCGTCCGCTTGGATTTCACGCCGCGTTGGAGTTCTGCGCCCAAGCCATTCCCCGATGCAATCGTGCACAGCGTTTCGCGCTTCGACGGTCGCCGCATACGCGCGGTTGGCGATTCGGGCATGGTGCGTGAACTCGATCTCGCGACTGGCGCGTGGACCGACGTTGCGAAAGTGATCGTGACGTCGCGCAACGTCACGTTTTCTCCTGATGGTGAAACCACCGTGACGTGGGATGGAAACACGATTCGTGTGTGGAGTTTGCCTGCGATGCCCACGCCTGCGAGTGCATCGAGCGCGTCGGCTGCGACCGAACTCAAGCCAGTCGAGATTCCAGCAACGGGTAGTTTTGATCGTGTCGCATTCGCGTGGAAGAGCGATGGAACGCAACTGGCGATTGCGTTGGAGCAGCGCGTATTCGTGGTCGATCGTGCGGGCTTGGTTCTCGCGGACAGCCAAGTCCCGCTGGGAATCGTGCACACGCTCGTTTGGAGTGCGCCTGACCAACTCTTCGCCACGTCCTCCAACGGCCAGCATATTCGGACGAATCTCACCATTCAAAACGGCGAGATCATCGCATCAAAGCCAGAGAGCGGAAGTTTCTACTTCACCAACGCAAACGGTCGCGTTGTTCACTTTGGTCTCGGAGGCGAGATCTTCGTGTATCCGCGCGGCGGGACTGAAGTTTTGCGCGGGGTGCCTGCGCAAATGCTCAAAGGTCACACGGATGTCGTGACCGCTGTTTCAATCACCGAAGCTGCGGACGACGAGTGGGTCGCCACAGGTGGAGAAGACGGGACCGTGCGTGTTTGGAGGCTTTCGAGTGGCGATTGCTATCTGACGACACCGCCCGCGGAAGCGCGCATTCGCTCGGTGCAATGGGCGCCTGACGGGCGCAGCCTTCTCTCGATTGATCACATCGGGAACGTCCGCTTCCTCGACAGTCTTCCGCGCCGCGAGCGTTTGTTGCAAGCGGCGAACGCGGAACAGTGAGTTGGGCTCATCGCACCGCCGTTTGAGTTCCACAGAGTCTGTGTCGTGCGGTTTTGCTTCGTGGCAGTACTGATGCGGGAGAAGCACGCATCAGAAGCAGCTCGCTCGAGGCGAATCTCACTTCGAGACTTCGTACCCGCGTCCTGCGTACGGCCAATAGCCACCACGCATGTTGAAGGTGTGGAAGCCGTGTCGGGCGAGGAACGCCGCGGCGCGCGCGCTGCGATTGCCGCTGCGGCAGTAACACACAACTGGCTTGTCGCGCGGAATCTCTGCAGTGCGCGAGCGAAGATGCGTGAACGGCACATGCATCGCGCGCGGCAAGTGTCCCGCGCCAAATTCTGCACACGTCCGCACGTCAACCACCGTCACCGCGTCACGGGTCACGAGCTCATGAACGTGCACGGGTGAAATGTCGTCAACGCCACTGGTTGCGAATGATCCCGTCGCGAGGCGCGAGACGTTCGTCGGTTCGATGTATCCCTCGATCGCCGCGGGTGCGATACCGACGCGAAGGAGAACGCGTGCGATTTCCGCAACAATCTTCGCCGGAGCGATCAGGACGACTTGATCTTCGTCATCGAGATAATTGGCGACCGTCGGTCCGAACGAACGTTCAAACGGCGCACTGATCGAGTACGGCAAACGCGCGTCGAGATAGTCGTTCCACGGCCGCGTGTCGATCACGGTGAAGCGCGGATCTTGGCAACAGTTCGCAAACTCGTCGGAGGTGAGTTCGCGCACCGCAGGCGGCGCCGAAAGGGCGCGGCCGCCGTGTTCGTTGAGTCGTTTGACGCGCGCGAAGTAGGGGGGCGGCGCGGTTGTGCCATCCATCACCGCGCCGTCAAAATCGCCGTTCGCCGCGTGTGCGCGCATGGCGCGATTGATGACGCGCTCGATACCGATCGTCGTTGCGGGCAGATTGCAAATCTGCGTTCCGCATGCGCTTCCCGCGCCGTGGCCCGGAAGCACCTGCGTTTCTGCGGGGAGATCGTCAAGACCCGCGATCGAAGCGCGCATCGAGTCAATCGCTTCGCGGAGCGAAAGGCCGTCGGTCGCGAACGCGCCGAGATCGGGTCGTCCGACGTCGCCCGCAAACAGAAAGTCGCCTGAGAAGAGCAGGTGTGAGCGCCCGTGCGGCGCGGCAAGTTCGAACGAGAGGCTTTCGCGTGTATGACCAGGCGTGTGACGCGCCGTGAACGCAAGCTTGCCGACGGCGAACTGACTGCCAGCCTGCAAGCGGGTGACGTGCGCGTTGGGCGCGAGGGTTGCAGTGGCGAGCCACGCGGGCGCCGGGCCCTCCGCGGAGAGATACGCGGCAACCGGGTAATGCGTCACGAAGCCTTCAATGCCGCTGACGAAATCCGCATGCACGTGCGTCTCGACGACAGCAACGATGCGGTGGCCCGATTCCGCGGCAAGCGCGACGTAGCGATCGATATCGCACGCGGGATCGATGACGATCGCCTCGTGGGTTTCGTCGCAGCCGACGATGTACGAGGCCTGCGCGAGTGATGAATCGAAGACACGCCGAAGAAGCATGCGCGGAGTCTACCGTTCGCGGGGATGGAGTTCACGGGATTGGAGTTTGCGGGACTCATCTTCGCGGGCCGCGATTTTCAGGGCGAGTACATTTCCCGCGTGTCCACCGAAAGCCCGCTCAAACAGAATCGCTCCGCTGCCGCCGCGCTGAAACGTGCGGAGTCGGTCTTCGCGAACGAAACCGGCCCTGTCGACGATCGCTTTCTTGCGTCGCTGGCGCGGCTTCTCCACGAGGCGGGCACGCCTTCGCATCGCATCGAATCAATCGTGAGCGGCTGCGCGGATCGCTTGGGTATCAAAGCCTCGATTTTCTCGCTCCCAACGTGGATTTCAATCAGCGTCGAAGATGGCGATCGGCAGCGAACGTCGAACTTTCGCGTCGATCCTGGTTCGCCCAAAATGGCGTTGCTTGAAGAGACCTACCGCGTTGCCGATCGTGTGGCAGCGGGGGAACTCGACGCGTCGCGCGGCCTCGCGGCGCTCCGCACGGGCTACGAGCGCCTGTGGCGTCCTCCGTCGATTGCGATGACCGTGGGCTACGCGCTCTTTAGCGCGGCGGCGGCGCGGCTTCTCGGCGGCACGGTCGACGACATGATTGTGGCGCTCCCCGTCGGCTTCTGTGTGGGTCTTTCGTTGCGACTCTCAGCAGGCCGACGTGAACGCGAGCTTCTGTCGGAGTTCGGTGGCGCGTTCTTCGCCACACTCTTCGCCGCGCTCGGGGTGCTCATCGCGGCGAAAGCGAGCATCGAAGCGAACATCGCAGTCGTCGCGCTCGCGGGAATCGTCACGTTGCTTCCTGGTCTTGCGCTGACCACGGCGATGAGTGAACTCTCCGCGCGCAATCTCGCCTCGGGCAGCGCACGGTTGATGGGCGCCGTGACGTCGCTCGTGGTCATTGCCATGGGCGTCGCGGTTGGCGAAGCGACGGTGCAGTTCCTCGGACTCGGCGCGCTGAGTGAACAGCAGATGCCCGTCGCGGGTGCGCTCAGTTTCGATATCGCAACGGCGGTCGCACTCGTCCTCGGTGCACTTGGAATCGCGATCGCGTTTCATGCGCGGCCCGCACGATTCTGGCTCGTGCTCTCGTCGTGTGTGCTTGGCTACGTTGCAGCACGCGTTGCGCGAACGACGTTCGACGGCGCACTCGCGCCGGTCGCCGCGGCAGCGTTCATCGGCATCGCCGGCAACGTGTACTCATGGCTGCGACGACGTCCCACGGGAACGGTCGTCCTCCCTGCGATCGCGTTGCTGCTCCCAGGAAGCATCGGTTTCCGCGGCATGCGCAATCTCATCTCGCGCGACACGAGCGACACACTCGCGGGGCTCGATACGTTCACACATGCACTCGTCATCGCGGCATCGATCGCCGCAGGACTCTTGATCGCGAATGCGCTCGTTCCGAGGCGCATTCACGCGTAGTTGCGGGCGTGTCACAAGAGATCTGCGACGTGCAGTGAACAAACACACGCACGGACTTCTGCATCCATCGTGTCTTCGCACGTGCCGCGAACAACGGTGCGCTGTCGCTGGTTTACGCGAAAATCTGCTTCATGATGCGCCCGTGCACATCGGTCAGGCGATGGTCGCGACCGCCGTGGCGGAACGTGAGCATCTCGTGATCGATGCCAAGCAACGCGAGAATCGTTGCGTGGAGATCGTGGACGTCGACCTTGTCGACTGCCGCGTAGTAGCCGTAGTCGTCGGTTTCGCCGAAGGAGAAGCCAGGCTTCACACCGCCACCCGCCATAAACATCGTGAATCCGTGCGGGTTGTGGTCGCGGCCGTCGCCGCCTTGCGCGGTTGGCGTGCGACCGAACTCACCGCCCCAAAGGACGAGCGTGTCTTCCAACATGCCATGACTCTTGAGGTCGCGAATCAAGCCCGCGATCGGCTTGTCGACTTCAGCCGCATTCGACGTGTGTTGATTCTTGAGGTCACCATGCTGATCCCACTTGTAACTGTGGGTGCACTGAATGAAGCGCACACCCGCCTGCGCGAATCGCCGCGCAAGCAAGCACTGGCGACCGAAGTTCTCCGTCTTCTTCTCGTCGATTCCGTAGAGCTTCTGGGTCGCTTCCGATTCGCCCGCGAGGTCCATCACTGCAGGCGCCGCAGCTTGCATGCGATAGGCGAGTTCGAAACTCTCGATGCGACCTTCGAGAGCGCCGTCGGTGCCGTTGCGCTCCGCGTGCGCGCGGTTCAGTTGCTGCAGGAAATCGAGTTCTTTCCGCTGGAGTTCACGCGGAATGCCCGCAGTCATGTGCTCAAACTGCGCTTGTGATGCGGGAATTCCTGCGTGGCCGATCGGCGTTCCGTGCGTCCACGCCGGAAGGAACGAACTCGAGAAGTTGTTCACACCGCCGTGACCAAGCGTCGGGCAAATCGTGATGAATGCGGGGAGATCATCGTTCTCCGTGCCGAGCCCGTACGAAACCCAAGAGCCCATCGATGGCCGAATGAACGTGTCGGTTCCGGTGTGCACCTTGAGAAGGGCGCCGCCGTGTGCAGGATTTGAGCCGTGGAGGCTCTTCACAAAGCACAAGTCGTCGACGCACTGCGCGACGTTCGGGAACAAATCGCTGACCCACGCGCCCGATTGACCGTACTGCTGGAACTTCCACGGACTCGCGTAGAGGTTTCCCGTTTCTGCGAATTGCACGCGCGGCTTCGCAAACGGAAGCGGTTTGCCGTGATCGCGTTGCAAGAGCGGCTTGTAGTCGAACGTGTCGACCTGCGAAGGACCGCCGTGCATGAAGAGGAAAATCACGCGTTTGGCGCGCGGGCGAAAGTGCGTCGCGTCGAGCACGCCCTTCACGCCGCCGTTCGCTTGTGCTTCGCGCGCGAGAAGTCCCGCAAGCGCGATCGAGCCAAAGCCCGCGCAAAGACCGAGCAAAGCCTCGCGGCGCGTGAGCGGATGATGTCGGTGGTCGCAGAGCATGTGATTCGCTTTGTGAGATCAGCCGCATGCGGCCGTGCGTGATATGTCAGTGTTACCTCGAACGGGCTCAAGGCAACAGTACTTACTCCCAGTACTTACTCCCAGTACTTACTCCATGGTGACAAACTCGTTGGTCGAAAGAAGTGCGTGGCAGAGGCGCACAAGTGCGTCTTCGGCGTTCATGCCGCCGCGCTCAAGATCCGCCAAGAAACTGCGCGATTCGTCACGTTCTACCGGTTCGGGATCACGCGCGAGCGTCCGGCGGAACGCTTCGCGAATGCGGTCATCCGCGCTCGGCCCTTCCGACGAAAGCTCGTTTGCAATCGATTTCGCCGCGTCTTCGACAAACGGTGCATTCAAGAAGAACAACGCTTGCGGCGCGACAACCGTGCGCGGTCGACAGTCAACCGGCGCGCTCGAGTCGGGGTAATCAAACGCGCTGAAGAGCCCAAACATCGCGTTGCGAATGACAGGGAGATAGACACTGCGGCGCATCGTGTCGTACCGCGCAGCGTTGCCGGATTGATCGTTGGTGACGTAATCGTGATCGCCCGAACCAAGCAGCGTTCCGCCCATTGTTCGATCAAGCGTGCCGGCGACGGCAAGCACAGAATCGCGGATTGCTTCGGCTTCGACGCGACGTCGCGGGAAGCGCGACAACAAGCGATTGTCGGGATCGGTCGTTGGGAGTGGCGTGTGCGTCGCGCTCACCTGCCGGTACGTCGCGCTCGTCATGATGTAGCGATGCATCGCTTTCATGCTGTAGCCGTTCGCGACAAAGTGACGCGCGAGGAAATCAAGCAACTCGGGATGCGAGGGTTTCGAACCAAGCACACCGAAGTTCGAAGGCGTGTCGACGAGGCCCATGCCGAAGTGCCATGTCCAAATGCGGTTCACCGCCACGCGCGCAGTCAGCGGATTTTCGGCATCGGTCATCCAGCGTGCGAATTCAAGCCGTCCGCTCTGGTTCTCAGGAAATGCAGGGCTTGGCACGACGCGCTCGAGCACTGCGGGCATCGCGCGCGTGAGTTTCTCGCCGATCGGTTGCGTGTGATCGCCGCGATCATGAATCGGCGTTTCATCAACCTTCGACTCTTTCACAACGAGTGTGCGCGGAAGGGCACTCGGGCGATGGGCGTCATGCTCGGTACGCGCGGCGATCGCAGCGTCGTACGCCTCGCGCGCTGGGCGCGGCGTGCGTGCGAGCGTTCGAAGTTGCGCGCGAATCGCGACATCCGTTGGCGCTCCGCCGGTCTCGAGCATGCGCTCAACCGCTGCGAAGCCATCGGCAAATCGAGCGCTGCGAAGTGCGGCGTCGCGTGCGCGATCGAGTTCGTGCGCGCGTGCCGTCCAAGCCTTTGTCGCTTCCTCATGACGCTTGACTTCCGCAGCGGTTGCCAGCGGTCGTTGCGCCACGCGACCAACGGTCGCGATGTTGTCGAACGTCGAAACGCTGCGGAAAATCCCGGAAAGCGCGAAGTAATCGCCGTGTGAGACAGGGTCAAACTTGTGATCGTGGCAGCGCGCACACGAAATTGTTTGTCCAAGGAACGCCTTCGTGACCACATCGATTTGCTCGTCGGCAACGTCGACGCGTTCCTTCTCTTTGTCGGGCTCCGCGAGCATCTTTGGCCCGAGCGCGAGAAACCCAAGTGCTGCGAGGCGTCCGCGTGTTCGCGCGTCATCGTCGGCGGTTGGATTCGCAGGCTCAGGGATCAGATCGCCCGCAATTTGCTCGGTCAAAAACTCATCGAACGGAATATCGCGATTGAACGCGTCGATCACGTAGTCGCGATAGCGGAATGCGTTCGCGTAGGCGATGTTCTCGTCGACACCGTTCGAATCGGCGTAGCGCGCGACATCAAGCCAGTGACGACCCCAGCGCTCGCCGTACATCGGGTTTGCGAGAAGCGCATCAATGCGACGCTCGTAGGCGTCGGGCGCGCGATCAGCTTCGAACGCCGCCACTTCTTCCGCCGATGGAGGAACGCCGATCAAGTCGAGGTACGCGCGTCGCAGAAGCGTGCGTCGATCAGCCTCACGCGATGGCGTGACGCCAGCTTCCTCGAGTTTCGCCAAAACAAATCGGTCGATGTCGTTGCGCGCCCAGCGCTCGAAGAGCACCGTCGGCGGCGTTGGTCGCGACATCGCTTGGTACGCCCAATGGGTCGCGTGACGCGCGGTCTTCTCGGGAAGCGGCCGGAACGTCGCGGGGTCGACGCGGGGCGCGATCGGGTTCGTCATCGCAGAAACGGTTTGCGCAACACCCGAATCAGCGTGGGTTTCAGTTGCGGGAGCGCGATCTTGATCGGCGCGCGTGACGTGTACGGCACCTGCGACCACCAGTGCGACCGGGATCGCCGCAAAGAACGCACGCTTGGCACTCGAATG
>JAIYCA010000376.1 GCA_027488265.1 Planctomycetaceae bacterium | reverse complement strand
TTCCTTGATATCGACATCGTGATCGTGGGCAACATCGATTGCCTCTTCTCGCATCATGGTGAGTTTTTGATCATCAAGGACTGGGCGCGTCCGTGGCGCCCGACGGGGAATTCGTCGGTCTATCGCTTCAACGCAGGTGCGCACCCGGAACTCCTCGCGAAGTTCATGCAGGAACACGCGGCGATTCGGCGCGAGGTGCGCAACGAGCAAGAGTACATCTCGCGCGAACTCTTCAACGCGGGCAAGTTGTCGTACTGGCCGAAGGAATGGTGCGTGAGTTTCAAGTACGGCTGCATGGCGAAGTTCCCGATGAACTGGTGGATTCCGCCGAAGATTCCGCAGGATTGCCGCATCGTGGTGTTCCACGGGCACCCAAATCCGCCGGATGCCGTTGAAGGCATCACGAAGAAGATCACGCGTCACGTACACAAGACGCCCTGGGTCGCGGAACACTGGCGCTGAGTCGCCGCTGCGTCAAACTTCATCACTGCGCGGTGCGATCGAGGTCGCCGAGCGGATAGCGCTCGCTCGGTATGTACTCGCGCGCGGCCATCGCCGCGAGCCGCGCGACCACCGACGGATGCGAGGCGGAGACATCACGCGTCTCTTTGGGTTCGTTCGCGAGGTCATAGAGTTGCCACGCGGGCCGCGGTGCGCCGTTCTTGGCAGCGGCGTTCATCCCGACACGCACCAACTTCCAATGACCTTCGCGCACTGCCTCCTGGCCGCCGTACCCAGGGAACGGCCAGTAGAAGAACTCGCGCGTTGGTGCGCGGCCCTCAAGGAGTAGTGGGGAAATGTCGCATCCATCGCTCGCGGTGGCCGTGACTCCAGCGAGCGTGTCGAAGGTCGCGCGTAAGTCGACAGACCACGCAGGCACATCGGTCGTCTTTCCCGCAGGAATACGCCCCGGCCAACACGCGATGCCTGGTACGCGAATGCCGCCTTCCCAGACCGAACCCTTTCGACCGCGCAATCCTGCCGTCGAATTGAAGTACCCCGTGTCGACACCGCCAACATCGTGCGTTGGTCCGTTGTCGCTCGTGAACACGATCATGGTGTTCTCCGCGACGCCTGCTTTTTCAAGCGCAGCACGAATCTCGCCGACCTCGTCGTCGAGGCGCGTGATCATCGCGGCGTACGCGGCGCGCGGCGATTCATGCGGCAGATAGCCCTTGCCGCCCACGTACGGATTCTCGTCGAACAACCCTTGGTATCGCCGCAGATTGAACGCGGGTGGTTGCAGCGCAAGATGCGGGAGCGGCGTTGTGTACGCGAGAAAGAACGGCTTCGCGTGCGAACTCGCGATGAAGTCCTTTGCCGCGGCCAGCATGAGATCGCCGGCGTAGATCGCTTCTGCTCGGGTCTTGGGATTGTTCCCCTCGAGCGCAATTCTCTCGGCGTTCCTCCAGAGATGCGTTGGGTAGTAGTTGTGCGCTTGTCGTTGGCAGTTGTAGCCAAAGAAGAGATCGAAGCCCATCAGGTTCGGGTCGCCGGTAGAACCGACGAAGCCGAGTCCCCACTTGCCGATGCACGCGGTTGTGTAGCCCGCGGACTTGAGGTCGTGTGCCACGGTGCGCGTGCCTGCGGGAAGCGGGCCCTGGCCCTCGGGTTCGACTTCGGAGTTGTCGCGATTCGGCGTGTGTCCGAGGTGTTGGCCTGTGAAGAGCGCGGAGCGTGCGGGCGCGCAGACGGGTGCAGCGGTGTAGAACTGCGTAAATCGCAGGCCATCGCGCGCAAGCGCGTCGATGTTCGGCGTATCGATCTTGGTTTGTCCGTAACAGCCGAGTTCGCCGTAGCCGAGGTCATCGACAAAGATGAGGACGATGTTCGGCTTCGCGGGGTCCTGCGTTGGAGCCTGCGCGGGACGAGTGATTTCGCGTGGTGCCGCCGGAACATCCGGAGCCGCAGCGCACGAAACGAGCGCGAGCGCGCTCAGCAACATCAAACATCGCATAGGTCGATCGACTCGCGGAGGCTCGTCATTGGATCGCGGCGCGGAATGAACTCTTGCGCGAGGAATCCCTTGAATCCGGTCGCCACGATGGCTTCGCAGATTGGCGGATAGTTCAATTCTTGCGTCGCGTCGATTTCGTTGCGCCCAGGATTTCCGGCCGTGTGGTAATGGCCGAAGTACTGGTGGTTGTTTCGGATCGTGCGAATGACATCGCCTTCCATGATTTGCATGTGGTAGATGTCGTAGAGCAACTTGAAGCGATCGCTGCCGACTTGCTTCACGAGTTCGACACCCCACGGCGTGCGATCGCACATGTAATCGCCGTGGTCGACGCGGGAGTTCAAGAGCTCCATCAGGATCGTGACGCCGTGCTTCTCAGCGATCGGCATCACGCGCTTCAAGCCCTTTGCGCAATTCTCGAGTCCGACGTCATCGGGCATGCCGCGACGATTTCCCGAGAAGAGCATGAGATTCGGAACCTTGTTCGCGGCGGCGATCGGGAGCATGCGCTCGCACTCCGCCACGACGCGATCGTGATTTTCGAGGCGATTCATGCCGTCGCCGATCGAAGTCGGACCGTTTCCGAGCGAGCAAACCATGCCGTGCGCGAGTGGAACCGACCAGTCTTTTTCATCGAGAAGATCGATGCCCGTGATGCCCATCAGTTTGCATCGCGCGCAGAATTGATCGAGCGGCATGCCACCGAAGCACCACTTGCTGACGGCGTGATTGATGTTGCCCTTGCGCGTGACTGGCTGCAACTGCGAAGGATGCGTGTCTTGCATGAGTGCGTTGGGCACGCGCGCAGAGGCTGCGCTTGCGAGCGGAATCGAGGCGGCGGCGGTCACAGTCGTGGCGAGGAAGTCTCTGCGCTGCATGAAGCGCAATCTAGCGGAGAACCGCTTCGACTCGCCATGTGAACTCGCCGATTTCTTGGCCGCCACGTTTCGCGATGATGGTGATCTGCCGATCGTTCGGGCTGTACTTGCCCGTCAACGAAATCGTGCCCGCCTTCGAGGAAATGGAGCCCGATGCGTTGTGCTTGTTGCCAAGCGGATCGATTGTCAACTCGGTGGTTGACGTGTCGGATTTGAACTTGAAGTCGAAGCCCTTGTTGAACGGAGCTTCCTTTGGTTCGACCGAAAGTCCTGCGGGAGGTGCGCTGTGGCTTGCGAGCAGTGCAGTAGGGGAAGCGTTGGCTTCGTTCGTCGAGATGGTTGCCGCGAGCGTGCAGGCCAACAGTGCCCCAGAGAAAATCGCGGTGAAACGAAGTGTTTTGGACGCGCGATGTGCGCAGAATTGCAACGGTGCCATGACTATTCCCTCATGCGTGGATTCGATGCGATGTCGAGTCTGACGTCACCAAGCGGCCGATCCGAGTGATGCGTTTGTCATCGTTCTTCGGCATCGTTGCAGATCAGCCAAGCGCGATCGAGCGCTTCGAGGGGAAAGCGGCGCAAATTTGGGGAAAATCCTTGTCACCGCGCGGGGCACATTGGAGAATCGAAGGATCGGACAATCGTCCGTAGGGGGCGCAATTCTGTGAGGACTACTCCATATGCGCCGTATGCAGTCTTTCGGTCGTTCGCCGGTTGTGTCGCCTGCGTTTGAACACGCGCAGAATTCTCAATCGAGATGTTTGTCGCGCCTTTGGGCCGTCGTAGCCGCGGGCGCGTGTGCGTCAGTCGCAGTGTCTGCACCGCCGCTCGTCACGTTTGCGGTGACGAGCAGTTGGGACACGGGTTACAACGGCGAGATTCGCATTCAAAATCGTGACACGACGCCGATTCCCACGTGGCAACTCGTCTTCGACAACGGCCCGGTGATTTCGTCGCTTTGGAATGGAACGCACACGCTCGATGGCGTTCGTCACACGGTGAACAACGCTGGTTGGAATGCACTCATCGCGCCCGGTGCGACAGTGACCGTCGGCTTCGGAGGCGTGGGCACACTCGCGCAGAATGTTGCGAACTGCTCGGTGAGCGGTGTCGCTGCAGAGATCGCCTATGCAACGCCCGGCGGTGGCGGAAGCGGTGGAGGCGGTGGCAGTGGTGGCGGTGGCGGCGGAGGGAAGGAACCTGAAGCGGAAGCCAAGGGGCCGTATTGGGCGCCCGAAGATATTGATGGCGATCGAAACGTCGGTGCCGCGGATCTTGCGGTCGTGCTGGGCGCGTGGGGGTCAGAAGGCGAGCCTGGCGCCGCGTTTCCTGCAGATGTGAATCGCGATGGTGTCGTCGATGCGGAAGATCTTTCCGCGTTGCTCGCGCGTTGGGGCGCGTTGCCTGCGCCGAAGAAGATCGTGGGCTACTGGATTGAGTGGGGGATCTACGGGCGCAACTACCAACCCGCGGACACACCGTTTGAGAAGGTCACGCATCTCAACTACGCCTTCGCGAAGATCAATCCAGATTTCACGATTGCGCCCTTCGATACCTACGCAGCGACCGACAAGAACTATCCCGGTGATACATGGGATCAACCGCTGCGTGGTTGTTACAACCAGCTCAACAACGTGCTCAAGCGTCAGCACCCACACTTGCAGACGCTGATTTCTGTTGGAGGTTGGACGCTCTCAGGGAACTTCAGTGACGCCGCGCTTACCGACGCGCGCCGAACAATTTTCGCGGACAGTTGCGTTGCGTTCATTCGCCAGTACGGCTTCGACGGCGTCGACATCGACTGGGAATATCCTTGCGGTGGCGGGCTT
>JAIYCA010000257.1 GCA_027488265.1 Planctomycetaceae bacterium | reverse complement strand
CGTCTGCCACACGGCGCGCTGCACGTACTCGGGCTTCTGTGCGATGCGGAACTCTGATCGCGGCGCACCAAGAGGCGCGGTGTAGACATCGCCATCGAGGAGCAGCAGTTGTTCGCCGGGCAAACCGACGAGTCGCTTGATGTAACTCGAGTCGTCGCCCGTCGGATTCGTCGGGTTCTTGAAGACAACGACGTCCCAGCGTTGCGGCTCGAAGAAGTTGTAGAGGTACTTGAGGACGAGCACACGGTCGCCCGCCGACGACTTCGGCAGCAGTTCACCCACCGAAGCTTCTGCCGCCGGACGCTGCGTGGAAATCATCGGATCGATGACGGGCCACACAACCGGCACCGCGCGTGAGCGCGCGAGCATTTCCGCGGGAATTCCCGAGCGCTTCGACAACTCCACATCGAGTTGTTCGCGCGTCATCCGACGAAGCGCTGGCTCCTGCTCGAGCAACTTCCGCTCCGCGAGGCGCAGCCGCTGCATTCCTTCGAGTTCTTGCTTCCAGTTTGCGCCCAGCATGCCACGCACAGACTCGTAGAGCTGCGCGTCGACGGGATACTCGTAACCCGTGAAAGGCCCCGTCAAGCGCGCGTGCTGCCCCATCAACGTCGGCGCCATTGAGCCCGTCGGAATGAAGAAGCCTTCCGTCACAAAGCTGCGCGCAGCCATCGCGATACCAAACGCGAGGATGATCGACTGCACCGTTTCGACAACGTTTGTCTCTTCCTTCTTCGGCGTCGATGTCGTGGTCGTTGTCATGGTCGGTGTCATCCGTGACCTGTGATACTCGTCTCTTGTTCGACTTTCGCGAAGTGCGCTGCGGCGACGTGTGAAAAGCGCGCGTCAGGATGCTGTCGGCGACGGGCCATCGGCCGAGCCGCCACCCGCATCGCCACCGTTACCACCGTTACCGCGATTGCCGCCGCCGCGACGGCGTCGACGACGCTTGCGCTTGCGCGGTGCGCCATCGCCGCCCCCAGCCGCGATATCGCCCGCGCTCTCACCCGCGGCGCCACCGTTCGTTTCTGATGCGTCAGGCGCATCATCATCGCCATCGTCGTCCTGATCGCCTCCATCAGCATCACCCGCATCGCGCATCGCGGCATCGCTCGCAGCACGACCACTCGGTGCCGATCCTTCCGCGCCGTTGCGCGCGTCGGGCGCGCCACCGCCGCGCTTCTTCCGCTTGCGACGACGCTTCTTCTTCGTGGCACCTTCACCGGATTCTGTGGCGGCGTCGCTTCCTTCACTTCGCGACTCACCGCGCGACACGGCTTGCGCGCGTGCACTTGAAGAATCTGAAGCGCCGTCTGCCGAGGCTTCCTCGCTGCCCGCGGCAGGCTGCGCGGGTCCGCCAGCCTTCTCGCGATAGCGATCTTGCTTCGCGAGTTTCGCGCCGCGCTCTGCAGCGAGTTTCTCGCGCACACTGCGCTGACTCATGCCGCGCAGCGGATCCGACGCCTTCGCTTCGCCAGGCGCTGGGCACGCATCCGGATCCATCAGTTCCTCGACGGGAACCGCGATTTCTGGGCCAAATTCGCCAGGAAACGCGCCGGGCGGCGGATCGAGCCGCACGAGCACGAGTTGCACGAGGATCTTCGAATCAACGACGATTCCAGGGCCTTCGGACGTACCGACACGCGTCTTGTTCTTGGGAAGCCGCTTGCGAAGTTCTTCGTACGTCGCGTCTTCGTAACGGAGGCAGCACATCAAGCGCCCGCAGCGACCGGAGATCTTCAACGGATCGAGCGTCGCCTTTTGGATCTTCGCCGCGCGCATCGAAATCGGCTTGAGAACCTTCAAGAAGTTCTTGCAGCAGCAGTGTTGACCGCAGCGCTCGTAGTCGGCGACGAGTCGCGCTTCGTCACGTGCGCCAACTTGACGCATCTCGATACGGCACTGGTAGGCGCGCGCGAGTTCCTGCGCGAGATCGCGGAAATCGATGCGCTCGTCGGACAAGTAATACACAAGCAGCAGCGATTCATCGAGCGTGAGTTCGAGATCAACGATTTTCGCCGGGAATTTGCGCTCCGCAGCGATGGCACGAACGCGTGGCAGTTCTGCGCGCGCCTTGTCGGCGCACGAAGAGGCGCGATTGATGTCGTCGATCGACGCAACGCGCAGCACTTCGCCGTTCGTCTGGAACGGGTAATCGCGGCCGCCGGAATTCTCGATGTAGTTGAGCATCTCCGAGCGAGAAACGCTCTTGCCACACCCTGAGTTGGAGCAGGTCGTGGTGAGCATCTCTGCGATCTCAATCGCGCGGAATGTCCGCACGACGAGCTTCGAACCGCAGCCTGGTTTCGCGTCGCCGCGATAGGGGTACTCACCGATGAGTTTCATCCGTCCGAACTTCACCACGATCGAGGTCGGCGGCTTCAGACGGGCGTAAATCTCCTCGTCCGTGAGTGCCTCGCGGAACTTCGGGTCCGCGTCGCGCTCGAACTGTGGGAGAGGGAAAATCGACATAGGCCCGAAGTGTAACGACGAAGCACGCAAACACCCATCTCGGCCCCCGAGGAATCACCCTGAGGACTCACTCCGAGGGGGGCGCCGATACGAGCGCGGAACGAAGTGCAGCGCGAGCAAATTGCGTGCGACTACGGTCGACGTTCCGTGTGGCATCACCTCTGGTGATGGCGACACGTGCCACACGCGCAAGACACGCCGCTGTTCACTTGGGGCGCCGTGCGTGCTCGCAAATCAAGCCACTACCTCCTGCATCGCAGGAGGTAGTGCCACACGAAACGGCCAGCGAACTCGGCATCAACCTCTCAGGCTTCGCTGCGCTCCGCCTTCGGCAAGGCAATAGTGCTCAAACGACCCATCTCAGCCCCCGAAACTTCAAACTTGCGATTCACTCCGAGGGGCGCCGGCCAGAGCGAGCAAGTTGCGAGCGATCAACAACATGGCGGTCGCCGCTGCGGCGGCTCCCTCTGATGTAGTCAACGCCAAAGCGAGCGAAAGCGGGCACCTGAAGCGAAGCTTCAGCAGCCCGCTCAGTCGTGAGCGCTCAAACACGTCGCGAGCGATTAATCCCCGTCGCTCACCTCGTCGCCGCTCTCGCGGGCTGCGCGCGCGCCCTTCGAACGCGCCGCGAGTTCCGCGGGCGTCAGGCGCTTGCGCGCGCTGAAGACAAGCTTGATCGGCACTTCGGAATACGGCAATTGTTCGCGCAACTGATTCAAGAGGTAGCGCTCGTACGCGCCCTCGAAGAGTTCCGGCTTGTTCACAACCGCGGCGATCGTCGGCGGAGCCGTGGCGATCTGGCTGACGTAGAAAATCTTCGCCTTTGTGCCGAGTTTTGAACTCGGTCCGCGCTCGTTGAGAATCGCCTGCATCGCGGCGTTGATGCGCCCCGTCGTCTCGCGGTGATTCGCTTGTTCGAACAAGTTGCGACACACCTTGATGAGCGACGCAACGCCTTCGCCTTTCTCTGCCGACAAGAAGATCATCGGCGCAAAGTCGAGCGAGAAGAGTTCTTGCGTGATGTAGTCGATGTAATCGCTCGTCTTCAGCTTCGATTCGACAAGATCCCACTTGTTGATCGCAATGACCGTGGGCTTGTGTTGCTCCATCAACTCAAGCACGAGGCGCTTCTCAACTTGCGAGACGGGTTCGCGCGCGTCGAGCAGCAAAACCGCGACATCTGCGCGGGAAATCGACTCTTTTGCGCGTTGGTGTGAGTAGTACTCGATGTCATCAACCCAACTCTTACGCTTGCGAACACCAGCGGTGTCGATCGCGACAAACGTGTGGCCGTCGATGTCAAAACGCACGTCGATCGAGTCGCGCGTCGTGCCTGCGATCTCACTCGCGATCACGCGCGGTTCACCCGCGAGTGCATTCACAAGCGTTGATTTCCCCGCGTTGCGGCGACCAACGATCGCGATCTTCATCTCAGGCTTCGCGACGGGCTCTGTCCACTCGGGCACGCGCTCCCAGATTTTCTCGAGAAACGCGCGCTTTCCGTACGCACTCGACGCGCTCGTCATCGTGGGTTCGCCGAAGCCGAGTCGGCACGCGTCGTGCGCAGCGCCGATCCAACTGTCGTCGTCAACTTTGTTCGCAACGAGCAGCACGCGATCCGCACGGCCCGCCTCGCGAATGAGTCGCGCGATGCGTTCATCAAGTCCGGTGACGCCCGTTTGCGCGTCGACGACGAAGAGAATGAGCGTCGCACGCTCGACGCCCGCCTTGATCTGCCGCTCGATTTCGGGCGTCAAACGCTGCAAGTCTTCGCCCGCATCGTCGAATCGCCCGCCTTCCGCGGTGTAGACGCCATAGCCGCCGGTATCGACGAGTTCCGCGAGTTTCGGCGTGCCGTCGCGGGCGCGGTCGTACGGAAGATCCGTCGGTGGAAGGAGTTCGATGAGTTGGGTGACGCGGTCCCGCGTGGTGCCGGGCGTCGGATCGACGATCGACACGCGACGTCCGACGAGCCGATTGAAAAGGCTCGACTTGCCCACATTGGGGCGTCCCACGATCGCGATCTCCGGTAAGGCCATAAGAGGCGCAGTCTACGCGAGAAGCGACTTTCCCGTCATTTCCGCGGGCTTTTCGAGGCCAATCATGTCGAGAAGCGTGGGCGCGAGGTCGCCAAGTCGCCCATCTTCGCGCAGTTTTCGGCCCTTCGCGTGCTTACCCCAAAAGCTCTCACCAACGATCGAGCACGGCACTGGGTAATTCGTGTGCGCGGTGTGTGGGCAGTTCGCGCGCGGGTCCCACATTTCTTCGGCGTTGCCGTGGTCGGCGGTGACGATCGCGCTGCCGCCGCGCGCAAGCGTTGCGTCGAGAATCGCGCCAACGCACGCATCGACGGTTTCGATCGCGCGCACCGTGGCGGCGAGACTTCCCGTGTGACCAACCATGTCGCCATTCGCGAAGTTCACGATGATGACTGGCTCACAATCGGGTGCCGCAAGACGCGCGAGCACCGCATCGCGTACGCCTGCGGCGCTCATCTCGGGCTTGAGGTCGTAGGTCGCGACGTCCTTCGGGCTCGGCACGATCACGCGCGACTCACCCTCGAACGGCTCCTCGCGGTAGTCGTTGAAGAAGAACGTGACGTGCGGGAACTTCTCGGTTTCGGCGCAGCGAAATTGCCGTACGCCGTGCGCGGCGAGCCACGCGCCGAGGATGTTCGGCATCTTCTCGGGGCGGCGGAAGACGAGTTCGACGGGGAGGCCCTTCTCGAATTCGGCGAGCGTGGCGAAGAAGAGGTCGTTGAGCCGCGTGCCGCGGTCGAAGCCGCCCTTCTCGCCCGCCTGCTCGACCTTCCGCCACGCCGCGTCGTCGAGGACGAACGCCTTCGTGAGTTCGCGCGGGCGGTCGCCGCGGAAATTGAAGAAGAGCACAGCGTCGCCGGGGGCGATACGGGACGATGCGATCGCGGCCGCGTCGCCGATTTGAGTCGGAAGGACGAATTCGTCGCTCTTCCGCGACGGATCGCTCGGAGCCGCGTGGTAGGCCTCGACCGCCGCGATCGCCGAGGTCGCACGGCGTTCCACGGGCTCGGTCAGCGCGCGATAGGCGGCTTCGACGCGCTCCCATCGGTGGTCGCGGTCCATCGCGTAGAAGCGACCCATGACGGTCGCGACGCGGCCGATTTCGGCGGTTTTGAGGTGCAATTCGAGCGTGCGGAGGTAGCCAACCGCCGACGCCGGCGAGGTGTCGCGGCCATCGGTGATGGCGTGAATCACGAGCGCATCGCGCGCGACACCTGCTGCGCGCGCGAAATCGACGAGTGCGAGGAGATGCGCGAGGTCGCTGTGGACTTGGCCATCCGAAACGAGGCCGAGGTAGTGAAGCCGTCCGCCGGTGCGCTTCACATGCGCCACCATCGCGAGCAAGGTTGGGTTCCGCGCGAGGTCGCCGCGGCGAATCGCGTTCGTGATCCGCATCAACTCTTGGTCGACGATGCGGCCAGCGCCGATGTTCTGGTGTCCGACCTCGGAGTTCCCCATCACGGGGCCCTCAGGGCCGATCGGAAGGCCGACATCTTCACCCGACGTCGCGATGAGCGTGCGCGGGTAGTCGCGCGCGAGCATCGCATCGACGGGTGTCTTCGCGATGAGCACGGCGTTGGTCGCATCGCGCTCACGATGCGGCGACTGACCCCAACCATCGCGCACGATCAGCACGCACGGTGTGTTTGCGAGTCGCGCAGTGTGCGAAGTCGACGACATCGAAGCGGGTGATCCGGTCGTGCCATGCATGTCACTCATAGATGAAAGCCTAGCGAACTTCCGCTTGTGCGCCACGCGCATGTTGGCTACGCTCCCTTCGCGCATGGCCGGGACCTCACGAGCAACGACGACGAAGGGTGCAGCGAAAGCGAAAGACGCTTCGTCAGATGCGTCATCCACTGCGGTTGCCCCGATGAAAGACACCCGAACTTTGCGTGAGCGTTACGACGACGTGCGCGCGCGCGTCGCCGCTGCGGCAGAACGCAGTGGTCGCCGACCAAGCGACATCATGCTTGTGGCAGTGACGAAGTACGCGTCGATCGAAGAGATCCGCGAACTCGTTTCCTACGGGCAGATTGATCTTGGTGAGAATCGCGTGCAGCAAATGGTGCAGCGCGCGGCGATGATCGATGAATTCAACGCGCGACGCCGCGAACGCGCTTCGACGGCCGACGATGTGAAGCCCGTGCGTTGGCACATGATCGGCTCACTGCAGCGGAACAAAGTGCGCGCCGCGATCGATGTCGCGAAGTTGGTGCACTCGGTCGATTCGCTGCGACTCGCGGAAGAATTGCAGGAGTACGCGGAAGAGAAGTCGCGTGGTCCTGGTGGCGAGCACATGCCGCCCGTTGATTGTCTTGTGGAAGTCAATGTCGCTGGTGAGCGCTCGAAGCACGGCGTTGCGCCGGCGGCGGCGCGTCACCTCGTCGACATGATCGACACGATGGTTGCGCTGCGTCCGCGCGGTTTGATGTGCATGGCACCAAATACGGGCAGCATCGACGACGCGCGACGCGTGTTTACGCGATGTAAGGAAATCTTCGACGAAATCCGCGCGATTGGATCGGGCGGCGAGCGGTTCGACATTCTTTCGATGGGCATGAGCGGCGACTACGAAGTCGCGATTGAATGCGGCGCGAATCTCGTGCGCGTTGGCAGCGCGATTTTCGGTGAGCCGCGTGTGCAGGCGGAAACCGACGGCGGCGGTTCTTCAGACGACGGACACGCGGGAGATGGCGAAGGCGCGTGACGGATGTTCGCGCGCGTGAG
Source organism: Planctomycetaceae bacterium (assembly GCA_027488265.1). Taxonomy (GTDB): domain Bacteria; phylum Planctomycetota; class Phycisphaerae; order Phycisphaerales; family SM1A02; genus QWPT01. The sequence goes on along the minus strand of JAIYCA010000257.1, from coordinate 169 downwards.
TGTGCGCGACTTGAACTGACGATCGCCCCGCTCCATCGACCTCATCTTCAGTTTCTTTCGATCTCCCTCCATTCGATCTCCCTCCTCGACTGCGCGCATCAACTCCGACGATGCGCGCGGTCTTTTTTAAGCGCTCGCGACTGGCGGGCTGCTGAAGCTTCGATTCAGG
>JAIYCA010000259.1 GCA_027488265.1 Planctomycetaceae bacterium | reverse complement strand
CTCGAGATGCTCAAGGAGTGGTGGCGTGATATCGCTCGTGACCGAGCGCGCCCGGCCGACGGTCGTGGGCTCGGGATCGAGACCTGTTCGCGGAGATTGCTCGACGATTGGCGATCGCATACGTCGGAACGCATCGAGTTCAGCCGACGCACGACCGATCTCCGCACGCAGAGCGTCCATACTCGAGGTCGTGCGCGCCACATTCGACGCAGCGAACTCGATCGGCGTGTGCGCCGCAGCAGGAGTCGCGTGAACGGGCGGCGCATCGAAAGATCGACGACGCGGCGTTGCACGAGTTTCTCGTGTGTTCTCCTCGATTGGCGCTGGTGCTGGCTCAAGGCCAACCGTGATTGGAATCGGAGACTCGTCGCGTGCAACACGCGAACGCGGTCCGCGTCGATCGGCGTTCGCCGTGAATCGCTCGCGCGGCGCGGTGCGAGACGCATGATTCCCAACGGCAGTGCGTGCGGATTCGTTCGTTGGAAGAATGCTGACCGCAACGCGCTCTTCCCGCATTTCTGCGGAGCGCTGTGCACTGTCGAGCATCGCATCGACTTCAACGAGCGTCGGTGCAGGCGCGTTGAACGTGCCGCGGAACGCGCTATCGACCGGAGCGACGGCTTGAAGGCCGCCAGCGACTGCCACTTCGAAACCGAGGAATTGACGCGTCGCACCGCGCAAACGACGCGCGACGCTTTCGACGGCTGCGTCGTCAGCACCAAGTACAGCGACCGAAATCGGAATTCGTGGTGCGCCTTCACCACCCACAAGCGCTGCGTAGGTTTTCACCAATTCGTAGGCAGCAACGACGGCAACTTCGTCTGCACCGGAAAGGACGACGATGTCGGTGACTCCACCAGGGACTTCTGCCGCACCGCCCGCGCGAGAAACGACCATCCAACGCGTCGCGATCGGCGCGATTGTTCGAAGCGCTTCGACGATACTCGCTTGAGGCGAAATGCTCGGGCGACGCGTCCCTGCGCGGAAAACCTCAAGTAAAACCGCGTCATGTTCGATGCGCACGAGGCAGGTTGCACCACCCGTGCACGCCTCGCGATCGGCGAATTGCGAGATCCACAGTCCGCTCATGACGGGCAAATGACCAACGACCACGAGCGTCCTTCGCTGCGCCTGCGCGACGTTGGTCGTTGTTCCCTGTCCATCGCGCGTTTCACGCGCCGGACCAATGAACGCATCGAGCGCTAAATCGTGCTGACTCGCGGTCATCGCACGCCTCCCTCGATGGAACCGTAGGAACGCGCGCCGGCAACCGAAACCGATGCCGGCACTTCAACGAGGCTCGCTCCGATTCCCTCACGCGCGGCATCGCGATGCGGGTTGAAACTGTCGAGTTGTTCGGTGCCATCCACGACGATGCGATACGCATGTCGACCTGGCGGCAATTCAACTTCCGCTTCCATACGAAGGCCATCTGCGCTCGCCATGAGCGGAGTTGCGACGGGATTCCAGCCGTTGAAGTCACCAACGACAAAGAGACCACGCGCGCTCGCGGGCTGGCTGAAGACGACTAGTCCGTCTCGCGAGGTTCGCACACCGAAACCGGCACCGATCGGACTCGTCTGTCGCGAGCGCTCGGCGAGCGCGCGCAACCGTGAAACGAGGTCAGACGCACGCGATGGGCCGCCGTTCGTCGTTGCACGCGAGGAGACGTCATCGGCGCGCAGCGCACCAACCTCGGAAGTCGACACTGCGTGCGTGCCCGGCAGTGCGACGCCACCTGTTGAACTGCTCGCCGTCGAGAAGAACGCGCGTTCGTCTGCGGTCACACCCGCGTGTGATGCGGCGTTTCCGCTTGGGTTCAAGTTCGAGTTTCCGCCGAACATCTCGCGCGCAGAATCACGGAACGTCTCGACGACGGGCGGTGCACCCACGTGATCACGGAGTGCGGTGGACTCAGGCGCGTTCGTCTCGAGCCACGCAGCGAGCGCGAGGAAGTCTGCTTCTGCTGCGGATCCAGGCGCGAATTCGATGATCGACTGGCCATAACTGGCGGCGTCGCGCAATTCCTCGTGCTCACCGATGACGACTGGCATGAGCGCGTCGGGGAAGCGCTTGCCGAGTGCAGCAACGACATCGCGTGAAAGCGGGCGCGACGCGTTGTAGAGCGTCGGCAGCAATCGGAACGGAATGTCACGACCGAAGCGACGCACGACGGCGCCGATCGTTTCGATCTGCTTTTCTGCGCCCTTCAAACTGAAGAAGCCCGTTTCGACGGGCACCATGACGAGGTCAGAAGCGCGCAACGCGTTGTAGGTGAGAAGACCAATCGTCGGCGGACAATCGATGATGCACCAATCGAAGTCGTCTTGCCACGCCGCGAGCACGCGTGCGAGGCGACGATCGTGATCGAAGCGCGCGGCGAGCGGACCGGTTGGCGCTTCGAAGGCCGCGAGCGAAACACTCGACGGCACGAGGCGAAGTCCTTGCGCGACTTCCCACATGTAGTCGTCCGCGAGGAGCGGCTGCGCACCGTCGGCGAGCATCGCGTCGGCGATCGTGCGCTCGAGCCCCTGCTCTGGCACGCCGAGGCCCGCCGCGCAGTGGGACTGCGGATCCATGTCGACGAGCATCACGCGTGCGCCCCCACGCGCGAGGACTGCAGCGAGGTTGACCGCGGTGGTGGTCTTGCCACAACCGCCCTTCTGATTGACGATAGAGACGACGCGCATGGGTCGTTTATCGGCTTGACGACCGGAAACACCCGAACTTTCGTTCTGCGGGAATAGTGGGCGGCGATGCCCACAGGGCCCTGCCCATTGCGCGGTCAGAGAATCGCCCGAAGTCCTGCGTCGACCGCCGTTTCTGGCACACCCGCCGTGACGACGACGTCGCCCACCGCGCGCGGCAAAATGAGTCGAAGTCCGCCGCCCTCGTTCTTCTTGTCGAAGCCCATGCGGCGGCGGATTTCGGAGTGCACGGTTGGCAAGTTCGCGCCGACGCGTGTTCCTGAAAGAGACGTCGGGAGCGAGAGACGGGTCAAGAGTTTGCAGAGACGCGCCGTCATCGGCACCGTGGTGAAGCCGTGCCACGCTTCGGCCGCCGCCGATGCGGCGACCATCCCGATGGCGACCGCCTCACCGTGGAGGAGGTCGACGCAGGGCAACGTCTCGATGGCATGACCGAACGTGTGACCAAAGTTGAGCGTCGCCCGCACCCCGCGTTCGAAGGGGTCCGCAGAAACGATCCGCGCCTTGATGGCGGCGGACTCAGGAATCAGCCGCGCGAGTGCCGCACGGTCGCCGCCAGCAAGCAGTTCAGCGTCGCGTTCCATCGCTGAGAGCCGCGCTTCACCGTCGAGAACCGCGTGCTTCACACACTCCGCCAGCCCTGAACGAAGTTCGCGCGGCGAGAGCGTCGCGAGCACTTCGGGATCGGCGAACGTCGCCTTTGGTTGCCAGAACGAGCCCGCGAGGTTTTTGCCGAGTCCGCCGCCAGGAAGTGCGAGATTCACCCCTGTTTTTCCGCCAATCGACGCATCGACCATCGCGAGGAGCGTCGTTGGGATCTGCACGAAGTCGATGCCGCGCATGTAGGTGGCGGCGGCGAAACCAGCGACGTCGCCCGTGAGGCCGCCGCCGACCGCCACCATGAGACCGCGCCGATCGAGCCCGTGCGCGAGCGCCGCGGACCAAATGCGTTCGATGGCAGGCATCGTCTTTTCGCTTTCGCGTGCGGCGACCGTAGCCATCGCAACATGCGCACCGCCCGCACGAATCGAATCGAACGCGTGCGCGCCATGGTTCGATGCGATCGCCTCGTCGACCACGATCAACACACGGCGATTGGAGAGTGCGATACCTTCCCGCGCAAACGCGTCGCTCAAACGCGCGACGAGCCCCTCGCCCACCACGAGCGCGGTCGGGTGGCTGGGAATGTCAAT
>JAIYCA010000266.1 GCA_027488265.1 Planctomycetaceae bacterium | reverse complement strand
CCGCCATACTCCGTGGTGCGATCTTCACGGTCACGATCGGCTTGTTCAAAGAGATGCGTGCACAGTGCGGGCTCCGCGAGCATGTCGAGCGCGATAGCCATCGCCGCAAGATCAGACCAAACGAGTACGTCGCGCTGTTGCGCGAGACTTTCCGTGAAGCCGTTGCCGTATCCAGTGAAATCCGGTGAAGCTTTGCGGCGTCCCGCGATGCGTCGCGCGACTTCGTCGAAGATGAGTGCGTCGGTCGCCGTCAAGAGATCAGGGCGTCGCTTCGCACACGCCACCACCACGGGAATCGCTCGAATCTCAAGCGATGTACGACGCTCTTCCGGAAGTTTCGCGAGCGCTTCGCGTGCTTTCGCGAAAAACTCCGCGCGCGATGGTTCACAGAGTTCGCGCGTCCAGAGGATCTCTTCGCGCGTCACAGGCAGGACGCCGAGTTCACTCGAAACGCGCGCGAGATCGATGAGCATTCCGTCGCCGCGCGTGGCGTCGGGATTCGCAAGCATCGCGCGCAACTTCGGCGCATCACCAAGTTTCATCAAGAGTTCCCAACAACGCGCACGCAAATTCGCCTGCGTCGTGGGACTCGCCTCACGCATCGTGCGAATGAGCGTGGCGCCGATCTGATCTTCACCGACGATCGCAGCAATCGCGACACGCTCAGGACGCGGCTTGGTCGGATCCATGCCGGGCGCGGGGTTCGCCCACGAGCGAATCAGCGCCGGCACAAGTTCTTCGATCTTGCGTTCGCCGATGAGTTCGCATGCGCGTTCGCGCCACGCGACATCACCCATCCGCGGAAGGCTGTTGCCCATCGCCTCAACAAGCGCCGCACGATCCGTGTCGAGGAGAAGATCAAACGCCATCACACGCGCATCGATCGCGTAACCATCCGCCGCGACCATGCGCCGAAGCGCAGCTTTGGTCGGTGCATCGACGCCGCGCATGCGCGCAGCTTCCAACGCATCGAAGTAGCGTTCGCGCGATTGGCCCGTCCGAGAAAGCACTTCCGCAGGATTCTCGACACTCTCCGGCCCGCCGCGGCAGCCCGCAAGAAGAACCGCACTTGCGAGGGCGAACGCGCAGATCGTCGATCCCGCCGTCTGCACCATCGACCGATCTCGGAGTGAGCCAAGGAACGGAGGCAGGGACGAGAGGAAGGCGCCGGAGGCAGGGATGAGTTTCGGCATAGGGAGCGACTCGCAGAATGCGAGCGAGACCGTATCATCGTCCCTTCATGGAAGGAACGAACAGCGCATCCTCCTTGCCAACCGAAGCTGACCAGTTCGGCGAAAGTGCGTTTCGAAGTGACGTCGAACGACTGTTGGCGCTGATTCGCCCGTCGGTGCAGGCCGACGGCGGAGACATTGAACTCGTTTCGGTTGACCCCTCGGGACTCGTCAGGATCCGACTCCTTGGAGCCTGCGTCGGCTGTCCGTCCGCCAACCAGACGCTGCACCACGGCATCGAACGAACGCTTCGGGCCGAACTTGGCCCGTCCATTCGGGTTGAGGCGGTTCCGGCGAGCGCGGCGCAGTAGCGCGCAATGCCGCGCAGTGGCGTGAACGTGAACCAGTCAAGATGAGGGCACTTGCGCCGCCGGGGCGCTCGTTCCGCGACCTACCCCCGTTTCAAAGACGCTGCTGACCCCAAGCGCAAAGACCCATCTGAAAGCGAGCCGAGCGCGTGTCTGAACCGACGCTCGATCCCGCTTTCGATCCCGCTTTCGAGCCCGCTTTCGACCCCGCGCCCCATCCGGCGAAGCGACCGCGTCTCGTCCGAAACTCCTGCGTCGGCAGGAATTGCGCCTCGAAACTCTCGTGCTCGCGCTTCCTTCCTGTCGTTTGGTCGGTTAGTCTTTCACCGTCAGCCATGTGGCAGACAGGCCAACGCCTGGGCAGGAGGTCCCCAACATGCTCGTCATTACACGCCGCGAAGGTGAAGAAGTCGTCATCGGTGATCCATCGTCTCCGATGGGTGTTGTTCGCATCGTGGCGATCAAGGGTGATCGCGTGCGCGTCGCGTTTGACTTCCCTCGCACGGTTGAGGTCCACCGTCGTGAAGTCGCGGATCAGATTCTCGCCAACGGGAACCAACAACCGGACGCTGACGGTCGCAACGTGATCGGAACGATTCGTCCTGCGAACGAAGGCGGCTAATCCGCTTCGAGCGGCAACCGGACCAGCACTCAAAAACAAACACGCGCGCCCATCGGCGCGCGTATTCGTTGGTTGCTTGCGGGCGGGCAAGCAGCCACCCTTCTGAAAGCGACTCCGGCCCTTTCGGGTCGGAATCGCAGGTCGCGGGGTTCGACGATCCGTGTCGATCCCGTCAACTGCCGAGCCGTCCTTGGCTCAGCGGAAACGAATCTCGGGAACATCCTGCACGCACCCGTGGTGCAGGATTTTGCAGGATTTCGGCCGTTGCCTCAACGTCCGCGCTCGGGCGCATCCTTGCGCCTCTGCCACCCACACACCGTTGCCGGCGTTCCTTCGCAGCCTTCCACACGACGATCCATGTCGAGTCTCGGGCTTATTCGTTTCAATCGCGAAGAAGTCCTTTCGGGCTGCGTCGCGCAAAGTTCAATACGGTTCAATCGCAACTCATTTATGGTCGGTCAGCTCGGCGTGCCTCAAGCGCTGCGCCATAGAGTTGTCCGACTTCCTTCGTATCCATCGACTCTTGCTTCCACTGCTCGCTGTCGACGACCTCGAGATGGTCAAAGACGCCAAGCACCGTGACCTTGTCTTTCAATCCGTACGACTCGAGGAGGCGATCGGGAATGCGCACGCGCCCCGCCGAGTCGAGTTCGATCTTTGCTGCCTTCGACATCACCTGCGTATCGAGATTGACGGTTCGTTGGTCTCGCAAAAACTCACGAGGAGTTGCCCGAACCACCGACTCAAACAACTTCGAGGGCCACAACCAGAGATGCCCATTGCTTCCCGGAAGCGCTACCCACTGAGCCCCGTGCTCCTCCGTTTGGATGGAGTCGCGGATCTCGGCTGGGATGGCCAAGCGCCGCTTCGTGTCGAGGGAGTGATCAAACTGCCCGAGAAACATGCGGCGGTCCCCTTTAGGACACGGTGAAGATACAACACCTCGCCCCACCTTTCAACACCTTGCCCCACTTTCCTGCACTTTTTGATGCAATTTTTGGTTGTCGATTTTGGGCCAATCACGCCCGCTTGGGTGGCTTCACGGCATAACCGCCTCATATTGCTGGGGTTAGGCGATTCGAAGTGCTGGGCGGTTCAGCCACAGCGAATCTCCGTCGGCTCTGTTGGTTCTAGCCCGCATGCTCCCTCCCCCCACCGAAGCGACCGTCGAAGCGCTTACCCGCGTCCCGAACGCGCAGTACCTCATCACCACTGCCTACGGCGACGTCCGCGACGGCCGCATCATCGACCGCGTGCAGCAGTGCGGGACGGTGCCCCCAATGCTCTTGGTGGCGATGGAGAAGGGCCACGTACTCTCACCGCTGATCCGCGATAGCCGCACCTTCAGCCTGTCGCTGCTTGACCCGAATGAACGCCTGCTCCAGCGCGTCTTCGGCCCTGATCGACGGATCGGCGACGACCCGTTCCTGACCTATCCGTTTACGAAGGGCGTGCTTGGCGCGCCGATCGTGACCCGTGCCGTGGCGTGGTTCGACTGCGAAGTCGTGCGCCACCTCGACATGGAAACCAATTACGAGCTGTACATCGGCGTCGTTCACGCTGCGGGACTCGGAACTCCGCCTGCGCAGCGGCTCAACGCAGCACTCACCATGACCCGCAATGGCGACGCGCGAGCGCCCCGAACGCGACTCGCACTCGATCGCAGCGGCGCGGCTGAGAGCCCGGCCGAGCGCACGCGCAGCAAGCCTGCAGTCACGCTGCCGTCAACCGCAGTGCCCTCGAAGAAAACGGCGCCGCGGTCGCGGGCGTAGTCGGAACCTCCGCCGCTCAGCATCACCGGCGCACCGCGGCGATTGCCGCGTCGCGCCTATTCTGCGCGAATGCTTCGGCTTCCCTCGACTCCAACCGCTCTCCGTGACGATCCCTCAAATCGTCTCGGCCTCGATTACCTCAACGAAGCCTCTTCGTTGCCGAAACTCGGCTACGGCATCATCGACATCCACGCCCACATCAATGGCCTCGCTGCCGCGGAGGTGTGGCACCCAATTGCGAGCGCCTTCGGCGTCGAGCGTACTTTTTCGATGTCGCGACTCGAGGATGTTGCGGCGCTGCGTGCACGGCTCGGCGACGCGATTGAGTTCATCGCGTTCCCCGACTTTCACGACCAAGATCGCCGCCGCGGACATGGTGTTGGCTATCTCGAACGCATCGAGAAGTATCGCGAGGCTGGCGCGCGCATCGTGAAGTTCTGGAACGCACCGCGGTTCATCGACTTCGGCCATGACGCGGGCGAACCGCAGATGCTGGCGCTCGATGGCGCGCTTCGCATCGAACAGATGAAGCTCGCTGAGCGCCTTGGCATGATGTGTATGACGCACGTCGGTGATCCGGACACATGGTTCGCGACCAAGTACGCCGATCACACGCGCTACGGCCGTAAACTGGACCATTACATCCCACTGCGTCGGGCGCTTGACCGCTTCACGATGCCTTGGATTGCCGCGCATCTCGGCGGATTCCCGGAGGATCTTGCATTTCTCGACGCGCTGCTCGAGGCGCACCCGAATCTTCATCTCGATACCAGCGCAACCAAGTGGATCGTGCGTGAACTCGGTCGCCACCCGCGCGACGAAGTTGTGAGTTTTCTCACGAAGTGGCGCGGCCGGATCTTCTTCGGAACAGACACCGTAACGACGGATGAACATCTGCGCGACGGTGATAAATCGAGCGAGATGGCGCGCAAAGCAACGAGTCGCGATGCCGCGCATGATCTCTACGCGAGCCGCTACTGGGCACTTCGCATGATGTGGGAAGGCGTCGGCGAAACTCCGTCACCAATCGCCGATCCTGATCTTGCGATGGTCGCTCCCGATCGTCACAGCCCGAATGACGCGCCGCTCTTGCGCGGGATCGCGGTCCCACCAGACTTGTTGCGCGATCTCTACCGTGATGCGGCGCTTCGACTCTTCGAGACGTTTTCGACGAAGCCATGACCAAAGCCATGACCAAAGCCACGGGCGAAGTCGTGAAAGGCACGCGAGAGCGCGGCGACATCATCCGCGAATCGATGGATGAGTGACGCGCGCGGACCAGATTCATGCACGCCAAGCGAAATCGACGCGTGCACGAATGTCGGTCGTTCGGCAGCAAGTCCCCAAAGCGCGGGAAGCGGCGATGGCATCATCGGACCAACGGCGAGTGACGCCGGACAGCGATCACCCGCACAACTCACAGGATCCGTCACAAGTCCATCTTGATCGACCAAGAGTGCATCGACGGCTGCGAGGAGTTCCCATGGTCTTTCCGCGCGTGCGTCGAGGATGATTTCAGGCGCACTGACTGCGTCGCACAAGAAGCGCGAGCGCTCCAAGACCCGCGGCGTCGCGGGCGACGCGATCAAACGAAGCCGCACACCGCTTCCAACGAGCGCGACGTGCGCCAT